>CAPNGW010000011.1 GCA_948665105.1 uncultured Lachnospiraceae bacterium | reverse complement strand
TGAAGGCCGCCTCTGTGAATCCGGCCAAAAGCATCCGGGCGGAGCATATCGGAAGCCTTGCGCCGGGCAAGGAAGCGGATGTTCTGCTGGTGGATAAGGAGTTGAACCTGGTACGAGTGGTTTAGGTGTATGAGGTCTGATTTGACCGATTACTGATTATAGGAAAGAGAGTGAAAGTCTGTATGCTTTCACTCTCTTTTATTATCACAGCAACAGTTCTGTTTTCTGTATTTGCCTGTTCACTCATAAAATTTACAGCGAATAACGACTGACTGAATCCCGCTCCATCAATTCCACGCTCATCACCGTATTATATCTTGGCGTCTCCCGATTGGAAATGCGGTGGCAAAGCCGCCGAACCGCCAGCCGTCCCATTTTCTCTTTATCTACCCTTATGGTCGTCAGCCGGGGAATGGACTTTTCCGCAATATCCACATCGTCAAAGCCTGTGACTGCAATATCCCCAGGTACATAATAACCAAAGGACTGTAATGCATGCATCAGCGCAATGGCTGCTACATCATTACAGCACACAAAGGCCTGCGGAAGCTCCAAAAGACTCTTAACCTTCTTGGCAATTTCCGCCAAATCATTATTCTGCGCACACCGTTCAACACCCGTTGTCACCGACCACCGCTCAATAAGTGCCCCAGTCCGGTGATAATCCTCCTTATCCACATAAGCCCGCATCGCCTCATAATACCCGAAATATCGCTCCTTAATGCTGAGTGAATAATAGAGGTCACCAAAAAAGCCAATTTTCCTGTAGCCTCTGTCCAGCAAATACTTTGTAATCAGGAAGCCGCCCAGTTTATTATCCGTTAAAATACTGTCCTCCTGGCAGAGCAGAGACGCATGGTCCACAATGACAAGGGGTATACGCGATTCATGAAGAGCGGCGATATTGCAGTCGCTAATCATGCCAATGACAATTATCCCTGCAATACGCCTCTCTGTCACCGCCATTGGAATGATAAAATCCTTATCATTAAAAAATTCAAGTACTGTATCGAAGCCGCGCTCACGCGCCTCCTCAGTCACTGCAAACAGTATTTTCCCATAGAAATTAAGGTCATCGGCATATCGCTTCTGCATCATTACACAGAGGTTATTGCGCGAAAAGGTCCGGACATATTTTGCTTTCGTCTCAATATAACCCATCTCATTTGCTTTACGCAAAATCCTTATGCGCATATCATTGCTGACCCCCGATTTATTATTCAGCGCAATCGACACGGCATTGACTGAAATCCCCAGCGCATCCGCAATGTCCTTCATTCTCACTTTCATACCGCTGCCTCCTGTCCTCTGAAAAAACGATTCTGCTAGACACCCAGATGTTGGTAAAGGGCCTCAAAAGAAATATCGGCCCGGCATACTTTATCATCTGCAGCGCCATAATAAATCACAATATTCTCTCCTTCCAAAAGACAGCCACATGTAAATACAACACCGCCAAAAAATCCATCTGTCTCGTATGATGCCTCAGGATAAAGCAGTGGTTCTTCTGATTTTGCAAGAACATGTGCAGGATCATCGGCATCCAGCAGGAACACTCCCAATGCGTAACGGTTATTTCTGTCGGCAGCATGATAAATTTTGACCCAGCCTTTTGGCGTTTTAACAGGAGGCGCACCGCCGCCGACGCGTCCGTTCTCCCAGCCGTCCTC
The DNA here is from genome assembly GCA_948665105.1 of uncultured Lachnospiraceae bacterium. Classification (GTDB taxonomy): domain Bacteria; phylum Bacillota; class Clostridia; order Lachnospirales; family Lachnospiraceae; genus 14-2. The sequence goes on along the minus strand of CAPNGW010000011.1, from coordinate 20,842 downwards.
TGAGACACCATGGAAATGGCTGTATTCACCCCAATGAATCAAATCCTTGGATTTTGTAAGCCACATGTCCGGCGAACCGATGCCATGGGGAACCGGGCGGCAAAACGCCCAGTATTTTCCGCCGATTTTCTCGGGGAATATTGTGACATCCTTATTTTCAGGCAAAAATATCACACCATGCCGCTGAAACTCACAGAAGTCTTTGGTTGTAATCAAAGACACCACCGCTCCGTCCTCGGAGGCCGCCGTGTAGTTAATATAATACGTATCGCCGATTTTCGTAATCCGCGGGTCTTCTATCCCCCAGCACTCCTCGCCTGCATTGGGCATAATCGTCGGTTTATCGTCTATGGAAAAATGAACGCCATCCCTGGAGCGCGCGATTCTCAGATGTGACAGAGATGTCAGACATACAATTCCTCTGTTTGCGTCATCACCCAGGGTTACCGTACGGGAGTCCTTAAAGCAGAGCTCCGGATGCTCGCTTTTTCTAAGTTCCGCTGCATCCAAAATGCTTTTCCCTCCCTCTTGTCTGACAACAGGTATTTTCAGGCAATCCAGGTCATCGGAATATATAGCTTCGGCCACACGGCAAAGCAAGATAACCTCACCCTTATAAACCGTTGCACCACAGTTGAATACACCTATCACAACGAAATTTTCTCTGCTTGGTATGACATCCTCCGGTGTAATTAACGGGTTGCACCCATGGCGTGTAATTATTGTTTGTAATGTTTTATCCATCAGTCACATGCCTCCTATTTAAGCATAAAATTAATACCCTCGTTAAAATGTTTGGAAAAGCACAGGAAAAGAATAATAATAGGCAGCGTCAGCAACACAGATGCCGCATACATCGGGCCTGCAAGTGTTGAATACTGGTTAAATTGTGTTGAAATCATAACATTCAATGTCTGCATCTTTACATCCGGAGCAATCAGCATATCCCACATCAGTTCATTCCAGCGAGTCATAAACACAGACAAAAATACAATAATACTGACAGACTTTGTGGATGGAAGGGCAATTTTCAAAAGAATACGCCAATCACTTGCACCGTCTATTTTAGCAGCCTCAAACACTGCTTTTGGCACTGTCTTAAAATAGTTGATATACATGAAAATGCCCCATATGGAAATGCTCAGCGGTAATATCATGCCAAGATAGCTGTTGGCCAGCGGTGTTACAATCATATACCTCGGCACCAAGAGCACCACCACGGGGAAAAACATCTGAAACAGCAGACTCGCCTGAATTACACTCTTACCCTTATACTCCTTATGCACAGCCGCGTAGCCTGTCATAAGACCTACAGCCACAGTAATCACAGCCGTTGGTGTAGACACGACAAAGGAATTGAGCAGCGCTCTTACCCACTGAAGAGGGTCACCCGCTCCGGCACCGTTTTGCCCAAACAAATACGCATAGCTGTCAAAAGAAAATTTTGTTGTAAAAACCGTCTTATCCACATCTGTCCATGGCACAACCGACTGCAGCACTAAGTAATAATATGGAAACAGCCAGAGCACCAGTATTATAATTGTAATGATGCTGAGAATAATTTTAGCATGGGATTTCTTTTTTCTCCTCATATCTTTTCCTCCTACCAGCCAAACCGCTTATTCAGCTTATTCATCAGCCATGTCACCAGCTGTATTACCACAAAGGTCTGAACCGCATTGACAATTGCCATGGCAGCGCCATAGCCTGCTCTGAAACTTACAAACGATGTACGGTAAATTTCCAAAAGCCATGTGGTTGTGGACATATTCGGTCCACCGCCCGTCAGCAACAGCGGCTCTGCAAATATCTGGAATGAGACGCCTGCTGCCAGTACAATGACCGAAGTAATCGTCGGTGTAATCATCGGAAGCGTAATCAGAATTGTTTTTTTCATCCCCACACAGCCATCCAGGTCAGCCGCCTCATATACATCCTCAGGAATTGAAGCGATTCCCGCAAGAATAAACAGCGCATAATAGCCTGACAGCTTCCATATGATTTCGGCAATTAACACCCAGAAGGCTGCATCGCTTTGCAGCCAGTTGATATTTATATCAAAGGCATCACGCAAAAACACATTAATCATTGAATTGTAGCTGAGCAGATGCTTAACCAGAACTGCCGACGATACACCCGAAATCAGATACGGGATAAAAAACATGACTGCCGCAATACCTTTGAGCTTTTTGGGCAAATGAGAAACCAATAACGCAATACCCAGACCGAAAATAAAGCTCAAAATGACGATTGGCACAAGATAATGAAACGCATTCCAGAATGCAGCCTGTACTTTTGTGTCCCGAAACAAATCCATAAAATTCTTAAAGCCTACAAATTCATATTCCGGCGTCATCAAATTCCAGTCGGTGAGCGCAAGCCATATGGCCCACCCCAGAGGAATAAATAAAAACACAACAGAGTAAATAATATAAGGCGTATTAAACAGCCATGCTATGGCATTTCCTTTTCTTCTTTTTTTACGCGTCTGCACAGAGGCGTTTTCTTCTAAATTCTTTTTCCGCAAAATACCACCTTCTTTTCATACCTGAAGCTTTTCGTGAAACATCCTTTGTCCCCAAAGCAGCTTTTGTCTGAAAGCAGAAAAGGGAACGCCGCAAAGTACACGGCGTCTCCCCACATAAAAGTTACAAAAAACCTTAAACTGCTTATTCGGTGAATCTGCCGGCACCCTGCATAGCTTCAACCGCCTTGTCCACATAAGCTGAAACATCAGGATTCGTATGAATATCAAGTTCTGCCACGTAGTTAACCATGGGTGCCAATGACTGTTCACCCAATTGTATCAGCATGTCTGCCTCTGATTCATTGACAAATCCGGGAACTGCACTGCCGATAAATGCGCTGATTTCTCTCATTGCAGGATTCTCTTCAAAGAAGGCTGCCATACTTTCATTTTCAGAAAGGTCACCGCGTACAGGAAGCATTGTAGTTGTAGTTACCCAGTCAATGTCAAAGGTATCTTTACCACCACCGTTAAAGACCCAGTCCATAAACATATTGGCCGCTGCATGCTCTTCTTCTGAAACGCCATTGCCTTTATACATTACAAGGCCCTTGGTATCACCGTAATTGTAAGCTTCATCGCCATCCTTCTCCACAAAAGTTGGGCCAAAGACATAGTCTCCATCCATGCCATAAATCTTACCTGCAGCGGTGTTGCCTGCTACATCCCAAGGACATCCGATACCCATTACCGCAGGCACGGTTTCCTGCTGCCAGAAGTTTTCAATAGAACCTGTAAGAATTGATTTTCCCATATTGCCGTACATTTCATAAACCTTTGTCAAAGCCTCTTTATCTACCGTCAACTCTTTCTGACTGTACATTGCACTGCCCTTGGCAAAAGCATTATATTGAGACTGCACATCGAACCAGCGCTCCCAATAGTTGCCTGGCATCAGAAGCATGTCCCTGTAGAAAAAGTGTGTCACACCCTCCTCTTTCAAGGCTTCTTCCGAAGCGGCATACGAGTCAAGTAAAGCATAGAAATCATCCAACGTTTTAGGTACCTCGGTAATGTCAAGCGCGGACAACGCTTTACTGTTATATGCATAGCCGATGGGATTCACATATAACGGCATAACATACTGTGCACCGTCAAGCTCCCAGCCGTTTAAGATATTCTGAAGCTTGCGATTTTCCACCGCCGTCTGAAACCACTCTTCCTCCTGCAAATCATAGATTGCCTGGGCATCAGCAAAAATTGACGCTACATTTCGATTAATATTTTCAGAAATGGCAGGCACCGTTTTGGTGGCAATGGCATTCTGTAATCCTGCTTCCGAAGAAGGCTGTGCCGGCATCATCTGAACTTTGACAACAACTGTTTTTCCGTCCATCTGGGTATTTGTTGCATTAAACTTCTCTGCATAATTTGTCCAAAATGTGAGGTTGAACTGTTCCGGTGAACTCCAGAAGTCCACTTCGATTGTACCGCCCTCCGTCTGTTGTGATTCACCCTCAGGCTGCTGCTCTCCCCCTTCAGGCTTATCTGCTGTTCCGCCACAGCCTGTCAGTGCACAAAGGACCAATACAAATACCAACGCATTAGATAATAATTTCTTCATAGTAATCCTCCTTCATAGTATGAGTTTTAGTAAAAAAGCCGTGCACGCTCTTGAATGTAATTTAATAATAATGCACTTTTACTTTAAAATCAACTATAAGTTACTTTAAAAATATTTATTCATATACTTTGTCACTTTACTTTTGTTATTCCTTTTGTAACTTAAGATTCATTGACGAATACACTATTTTATTGTAATATATAGTTAAATGTAAGTTAAAATAACGGAAAGCGTGGTGATACTTTTGGGGGAAAAAGTAACAATGCAGGATATCGCCGATAAGCTCGGTGTGACAAAAGTATCTGTGTCCAAAGCCATCAATAACCAGCCCGGCATCAGTGATAAGCTTCGTGAGCAGATTCTAAAAACATCAAAGGCGTTAGGATATATTAAGACGAAACATACCAGTGAATCAGCCAATTATAATCTGGCCCTTGTCTGTCCTAAGCGTTTTTTCCTGGACGATGAATCCTTCTACACAACGATTTATTATTACATCAACAAGAGGTGCACGGAAAAAGGGTTCCCTGTTTCCTGCTTTGTTATCAACGAAGCAGAGGAAGTCAGTGGAAAGCTTCCCGCACAGCTCTTAACAGGACATTTTGACGGAATCTTTATCTCCGGAGAATTGCAGTTACATTTCCTTGAACAGCTTGAAAAAATTGATGCTGCCAAAATCGCCATCGATTTTTATCGTCCTGAATTAAAAATAGACAGTATCGTCGTTGATAACTTTCTCACAGGTCTGGAGGTCACCAATTACCTTATCCAAAAAGGACATAAAAAGATTGGTTTTGTGGGAGACATTCACGGTACCTCCAGCATTTGCGACCGTTACTTCGGCTACCTTAAGGCTCTCTCCCTCAATCACCTTCCGATTCGCCAGGACTGGCATATTTATAACAGCGACCGTCTTACAGGATTATATTCATCGGATTTTCCCCTGCCTGACCAGCTGCCCACAGCTTTTGTCTGCCACTGCGACAAGGCTGCTCTTGTTCTGATGCAGAAGCTTTCTACCCGGGGCATATCCGTTCCCCAGCAAGTTTCTATTTTAAGCTTTGACAACACAAACGTCTGTGAGCTTTTGGTGCCACGCCTTACAAGTGTGGATATCAACCGCAAGCAAATTGCCTATAGCAGCATCGACAAGATGCTTTACAGAATCAATCACCCTGACGCCGCACCGCAGAAAATATATCTTGGAAGCCATTTAATCGAGAGAGATTCTGTCAGCGTTCCACCAAATGATAATCTGTAAAATTTCATTCATTTACATGACGCAAAAGTGAGGTAAACCATATAGCAATAAAGCAGCATTCATGTTCATATGAATGCTGCTTTTCCATGCATCAGAGCTTCCTGTCTTTTTTCTTCTTTTCCAGCCTCTCAATCTCGCAGGATATCTTATCGACATTCAATGGATAATACCCAAACTCCTCGGCTGTGCGAACCATTTCAAGAATATTTTCTGCCGGCGTATCACGTCCGCACTGGTCTCCCGTGGAAAGCACGAAGCCACCGTCCAGGCCTGCATCAAGCATTGCACGAAGACACGCAAGCCGCACGTCATCCGTACTGCCCAAAAGCATGATGTCAGTGGTGTGAAGATTTCCCATTAGAGCCAGCCTGCCCTTTGCAATCTCCTTGCACTCCTTAAGTTGGCAGTCACCCATGGGAGGAATTTCCAGCGGATTGATGTAGTTGAGATCACTTTCCTCAGCACAGGTTTTGACTATGTAAGACTCTTTGCCGCAGGAATGAATCCCGCTGATCACACCAGCCTCACGGCACATTTTTGTCTGCTTCTTAATGGCCGGAAAGCTCAGCTGTTTCCAAATTTCCGGGGACTGCAGAGTAACAGAACCACTGCCTCCCGTCAGAATTGACTCCACCTTCTCGCTGCAGCAAATTTCTACCAGGCGATTCTGTTGCCGCTCAAACAAATCGCATAACTCATAAAACAATTCTGGCTCATCATACATCGCATAGGTTGCAGCCTCAAGATTTCCCTCAAAATAAACCATAAAAATCTGAAGCCCCGGCGTTCCTACCCCAACCCCTAAAAGTCCGCGCTCACCCAGCGCCTCCCTCTGCTCCTTCAGACAGCTCATATCATACGACGTAATATCACTGTACAGATGGCGGAGCTTCGGAAAGTCCTCTTTGAGGTCTTTAATCATCTTCTCCGTTATGGTGGAGGCCTCATCCTTAAAAAATGTTTCCGTTGTCGTCAAATTTCCGGCAGGTGTCTCCATAACTGTGTGCTGAAGCAAACGCTCACCTTGAGGCTCAACACGGTGACGATAATGAATGGGCGATGCAGTTTTGTACGGAATTGTTCCTGTCATTGCCCAGGCCTCTGTCCCATATGTATCACATGCGTCAATATAAGCTTTCCACAAAGGTGGATTTTGATAGAGCAATACATCCCAAAATGGTTTCCCCGTCAGTTTGCATGGTATCATGCAGGAAAAATCAGGCGCCACTGGCACCCGGTCAGGCACACCGCAGGTCAACGCTGTCATCATACGCTCTTTTCCCGTCATTCTTTTCATGGTCCTCACTCCTAACTTTTGTAGTCATTGATATATGGAAAATATAATTTATCATTTCTTTTTTGTTTATATACTCATTTTGTTACTTAACAAATTAATTATATTACTTTCCCCGCAAGCTGTCAATATCTGTGCGCCCATTAAAGTAAGCAAGTATTATGACCATTTTAAGATACAGAAAAGATTATCATTGAAAACTCCCCCGCTTCCCGGCATAGATTGCCGAAAAGCAGGGGAGTATTTGCAGGATGTCAGTGATATCAGGCATCCCATTTAAAATCCATAGGACTCAAGGCAGTGCTCTGCTTCCTGACCTCCTCCGCCTCTTTTGCGCAAACGGGAAGATAGCGGTTCAGGAATTCATCCAGCATAGTTTCTCCAAAAATAGTAGCTGGACCTTTATGTGTAATATCGATGTCTTCCTTTGATGTCATTTTTGCAACGCAAAAGGAAGATATGTCATTTATTTTTTCCTGACGGAAATTCGTGGGAAACTCTATATCACAATCCACATGGAATTTCTGTTTACAGTAGCTGTTTAACAGGGAATAATCGTTGTATAGCCGTTCCACAAAATTTGGCTCCTTCTCCCTGTGAATCTTTTTATCTTGATAAATATACCGGCGAAACATTGCATCTTGTATCAGATGAAGGTAATACCCCAGATACAAATCATCAATACAAGTTTCATTCAGATAATCATTTTGAAATCGGTCAAACCGTATGACTACAGATGCTCCACCATCTGCTTTTTCCATGTAATGACTCTTATCCCTGGCGGTCTTTCCCTCTGTCATATCCGGCAAAATATGTCCTAACCGGAACCGGCTTCTGTCCCGTAGCACAATGTCAGCCTCCAGTAATTTACTGAAGGTCAAATGTATCATTCCAGATGCCATCCTTCATTCCTCCAACTACATACGGTGCACCGCCACTAGACGGCGCGTATTTTCCTGCTTTCAACATACGAAGCGAAACTTCCCGATTGGTGATTCGTCACGATATGCTCCGTTCACATACAGGATATGAGTACCGTCCTCAAAGCAATTTCTGTACGTTGATACTACCATAAATCCTCCATCTTTTCAAGCCGGGCCACCCTATCGAACGGCACCCTGGCTGGGTCTGCCACCAATCTCTTTGGCTGCATGAAGCAGGCGATTGCTTTTGGCATTCCATATTTCTTGATGAAACGCACTCCAGTCTCTGCTATGTTTATCTGATCTTTTTCTAATATCTTCTTCAACATCAAATCTACAAAAAGATATTTTGGGAGCCTCGACCATATTCCATGTGCAGTCATTTGTCCTGTATTCAAGTACCATAATTATATCCCTTCCTTTCTTTTATTGCAGTCAAAAAGGAGAGCGCATAATCTCTCCCTTTTGTATGTAAATCAAATTATATCACCTGCTATTTTCAAGGCTTCCTTTGCCATAAAACTGTTGTCTGCAAGATATTCAAGTCCTTTAATGGTAATCTGCGGCTTTATCGGCTCTGTAAAATGGCGGTAAACTTTTGATATATCGCTTGATAAAGCAATCTCTTTGATATATCACTCGTTCTGAATGAGAATTAAGAGCTGTTCCCACTTCTCAAACTATATTTTCATGTTTCTGGCAGATTTTGAAGTTTTTCATAATCATATTCCTTTTTGGAATTTAAAAATCCTGCCCCGTTTTTAATTTAAAAATACTTTTTATTAATTTCTCTAAATTAAAATATTCTAAAAAATTATATCAAAGTTCCAATAACTTGCAAAATGCTTCCCAAAACAATCAATATTGTTCCAATAATAACCATATTTTTTTGTTTCTTGAATTCCTTTTGCTGGTTATCGTGAAACTCCACTGTACCATAATACTTTATTTTAGTTGACAGAACCGACCACAAGCTTAAAATAGTTCCTGCCATTACCAAAATAATTCATGAAATGCATAATATTTTTCCCATTCTCTTATCCCCTTTCGTATGATACCTGATTGTACCACATTGCAGTCATTCTGTCGAATATTGTGGTATAATTATATTATTACGAAAGAAGGGAGGGATTAAAATGTTAAACCCTAAAAAATTAACGGCACATGTCCAGTTCAAAAAGGGATTCTATCTGTCATTTCTCCACCAGTAACGCCGTTCCTCATGTTTAGTGTCTCACAGGTGGTCTTTTCAAAACTCGTCCGAAGTAACTTTACAAATACCATATCTACCATTCCTTTCCCACTCCACGCCATTCATAAAGCCTATCAATAAGGAATAAAAGATTGCTCCTCCCTTGTGTTTTTAAAATACGTATTGATATAGTGCGTATTGTATGCTATTATAATGCAAGGAGGAAAGCAAAATGCCAATGAAACCAAGGGAGATGGAAAAGTTAATCCTTGCGGACGGATGGATGTTTAAACGGCAAGAAGGCTCTCACAGGCAGTACATACATCCGTCTAAACCAGGAAAAGTCACAATACCCTTTCACCAGAAAGACCTTCCCAAAGGTACGGAAAATTCCATCAAAAGACAAGCGGGACTTAAATAGCCCCACTGCCTTCAACGCTTTAAATAAATTAGGGAGGTGTATTAAATGTTATCAATGTATCCAGCCTGTTTTTTCTGTGAAGATAACGGTTATTCCGTAGTGTTTCCTGACCTTAACTGCCTTTCCACATGCGGCGATACTTTTGAGAAATCTATGGAAATGGCTGTCGAGTGCTTAGCTGGCTATCTTCACACTTGCCAAATGGATGGAGATAATATTCCAAAACCATCAAAATTAACTGATATTGACCCACAAGTCATCGCAAAAGAGCTTGACCTGGATGCTCCCATGTGTGAATCTTTTGTCAGCATGGTTTCCGTGGATGTAGATTCATATGCAAAAGAGCATTTTGATAAGTCTGTCAAAAAAACCCTAACAATTCCAGCATGGCTTAATAATGTCGCGCTGGAAAACGGCATCAATTTTTCACAGGTTCTGCAGGAAGCATTAAAAGCAAAGTTGCATTTAGGATAAACTCTTGAATTTTATCTGCGAAATCGAGTAGGAGGGAGTGATTAGCTCCCGTCCTCTCACACCACCGTGCATACCGTTCGGTACACGGCGGTTTCAATAGTTGACGTACGCAGACTGACAGGCTGTGGCTATATCATAAAAGCCTCTCTTTATCAGTCTTTCTTTTGTCATTGCCATATTTGCGGCAACTGTATGTGTTGTGAACCAATACCCTCGGCGGCTGTTTCCTGCCTGTCACTCTGCTGACTTCTGTACGTTCAACACTATCTCTCGATAATGGTTATCCCTTTCAGGACATTTCGCACAGACCTCCCTGGGTACCACACGTTTCCTTCCCTCCATCCGTCTGCCACATCTATTATGCATGATTCCGTGTAGCTATCGGGCTTCGGCTTGTATGACAGCCTTACCCCCATGCATAACCTTATATGCGGTTTCTGTTCGTCAGACCAGCGATTTGCCTGTGGATTAGTATATTCCCCACATCCGGCTTCCTTCAGATTCCACCTCACGATGGACACCCTTGCTTTCGGCTATATCCTTCCCACTACCGGGCGGATTCAGGACTTGCACCTGTTGGAAACGTGCGCTGCCAGGCGCACCATAAAAACTACCAGCAGGATTTACCTGCTGGCAGAAAAAATTTATATTTTTTCAATTGTCTACTTGACGGGGAGTGGTTCAATGCGACAGCCCTGTTTGTTATGGCAACCTTTTCATTTTTTCCAAATGTTTTATGCCTTTGCTCTTTCCCAAAATACCGATTTAACGCTCTGTCGAGTTTAGCGGCATATTAAATAATGCCGATATCTGGTCTCGCCGCTCATAGATGACAGCCGTAACGAATACTTATTTTTGTTTCTCATCGACCAGATAGTAAACAAGGAAATTTCTAATGGGCATTTTTGTATTCCATACTCAAAGTCCCTCATGAATTGTTGCGAAGGCTTCGTCGATAGAGAGCGTCTGACCGTTCTTTGCCTGCTTATAGCCATTTTCCATCATTCTATCAAACTGTTCGTCTGTCATGCTATCACGAGTCGGCAGCTTCGGAACAGTCAGTGAATACGGAACCCCGCCGGTCATATATTGCCATACAATATTCGGGATTTTCCAAAATATTGCATGTAGTGGAACCATAATTATAAAATACGGTTTACATAACTTTCCAAAGCATACAGAGGCACATTCTTCATCCATTCCTGTTCTCTAAAATTACTCATAGAACTCCGAATAGCAATCTCTAGCTTATATTTATCGCAAAAAGCCCGCAAGCTTTTTGCCCTGAGATACTCCTGTGCTTTTACTTCTATCGGAATGCAATACATACTTTGCTGTATTACAAAATCAATCTCTCCGGAAGAATTTTCTGTAGAGCAGTAATACAAAGTGTGTTTTCTGAATCAAAGTTTTGCCATGTTCAATTTTCAACGCCGAAAGAATCCTTTTCGTGTCAAAATCTTTTTCGAAAACATGTTTCATGCGAGGATTATTATCAAAACTAATATAAGCAACATTTTGAGGTGATGTTTTTTTCGATTTTTACATTTTTAAGGATGTATTTTATTTCTATTTCACATTTTTAAGGATGTATTTTTATACTATATATCACTTTTAAGGATGTAATATGTCCAAACAATACTTTAAACCGCCCGCAGGAAAGAAAAGTCGTTTGAACGTACGAAAGACACTGCCCCTATGAAAAAGGAAATCCAAAAAACCCCTTCACTGCCAAAATATCCAATGCCCTGTGCACCGCATGCCATTCGTCCTCCTGTTTTTCCTGCATCAGATAACAGGCCAAAGAGAGGAAGTCCTCCGCCAGCCGCAAATCCTCCTCATACGGCTCCTTCTGCCCTTCCTCCTGCAATCCATAGCCCGGCAGAATAGCCGGTACTGGCGTGAATATGCTCCCCGCATCCATAATCCTCTTATGGAAGCAGATATCCTCCTCCAGCTGCCGGCTCTTATTCTCCTCTGGCATGTGAAAGAGCTCTGCACTGCCCTGATTTTCCTGAAGTGTCTGAAGGAACGCCGGGTTGTCCCCACTTTCCAAAGGCTCCTCCATTTCCAGAGTATACCCCATGAGATATTCATACCCCTTCTCATGAAGCTTTTTGGCTGCATAGGGGTTTTCAGAAAACCCGGCTCCCCCCAGCCAGCTGAAAACACAGGGTGTTTTTCCAAGATACTTCAGCAGAAGCTCATGGGAGTGATCAATCTCGTAATCAATCTCCTCCTGCCGGCTGTCCTTGGTCAAATAAAAATGAGTGGCGGAATGGTTGACTATGGTGTGCCCGCATCCGGCAATCTCTGCTGCCTCCGCCCAGCTCATGGCGTAGCGCCCGTCCCCATATTCCCCCAGCTGATACTGCATGCGATAACGTTCCAGAGATGCTTCCTGATCCTTTACCGGGGTATCCAGAAAATCCGTCACCAAAAGGAACCAGCCCTTAAGGCCATGCTCTTTAAGCAGGTGAAAGAACACGTCATAATTATTCCGATACCCGTCAAACAATCCAATCACCAGGGAGGGCTTTCCCTGACTTCTCACACCCAAGGACAATTCGGAAATTCCCGGCACCTGATAACAGTCTTTCACAAAATCAAGCTGCCTGCGGTACAAGTCCTCATTCTCCCGGATGGTGTTATGATAGTGGAGGGTTCTCTGATAGCTTCCTGCCTTAAGCAGGCCATACGTTTTCTGTAGATAATGATACTCATGCATTTTTCCGTTCTCCATAGATGTGCACCTGGCTGATATCCTGTAATTCACTTTCATAGAGGGAGGAGGTAAAGCCGCCCACGGCAATCACCGACTTGGAACCGCAAAGCTGGCCGAACTCAATGCACTGCTCCACTTCTTCCCCATTTACCAGACCATAACAGAAGCCTGCCATAAAGTTATCCCCTGCGCCGGTGGTGTCAATGACCTTGCCCAAATCAATGGCCGGATAGTGTACCACCTTCCTGGAATTGGCATAGACCGCACCGTCCGCCCCTAATTTCACAATTACATGAGGTGCATACTCCGTCAGCTTCATGGCCACCTTCTCGTAATCCTGCTGGCGTGTAATGGTTCTGGCCTCCTTAAGGTTTGGCAGAAAATAATCACAATTTTGAATCTGCCCAAGCAATGCCTCAGAGGTAAGCACCTCCTCATCCCAGCTGCAATCCAGCACCACAGTGACTCCCTTATCCCGGAGCTTTTTCATCATTCGGGTGTTCCATTCCTCCCCGGACATGCTGAATACCGCCACCTTCATCTCCTGGCTCTCCACAATTTTTTCTATATGCTGCTTCAATTCCAGGTTTTTATGGTCCGCCACATAGGAGACAAAGGAGCGTTCCTGACCAAAATTCAGAACCAGAGACAGCTGCTCGTAATTTCCTCTGGTGTTCAGAAACAGACTGGTATTGATCATCTCGTCCTGGGCTGTTTTTCGGATAAAGGCGCTTAAGGCATCCTCTCCCAGCACACAGGGAAGGCCGGTATTTAAATTCAGCCGGGAGGCGGCTGCCGCCACATTAAAGACGCCCCCCACCGTCATTTTCATATTCTCCGCCCATACTTCCTCCCCCGGCCTTGGCATTTCCTTGATGCCCGACATGATAATATCACAGCAAATACCGCCGAATACAATGATATCATATGGCTTGTTCTTCATACTTTCACCTCATTATTTATTTCCAGTCCCCAAGATATTCCCCGTGGGCTTTGCGGTAATCCTCCATCAGCTGTCTGGCCAGAGAGTAGGAACCCACCAGCGGATGGCTCATAAGCGCCAGGGTTCCAAGCTCCATGGACTTCTCCTTTACAGCCTCCACAGTACGCCGCTCGTAGAGCTTCACCTGCCGAATCAACAGCTGGTTTTCTTCGGGAATATTATGGATTTTTAAAGGCACTGCCCCATTTTTGTCAATCATGCAGGTTGCCTCAATAATGTCATCATCCAAAAGGAAGTCAATGGCGCCCTTGTTGGGAACGTTGATGGCCAAATCTGTCATCCGGTTCTTCTCCCGGGCCTCGATATAATTTAACGCCACCCCTGCGTATCCCTCCAGCACCTCTATATGCTCCCTGGGCTGAGCCAGCTGAGGAATCCCCAGCTTTTCCAAATCCAGGGGAATCTTTACTACCTTCTGTCCACCTAATTCCACTGACATGTAAGCATCATTCCTGGCCTGCATCACCTGCTGATACACCTCAAATGCCCTGGCCGGATTTTTCTCCACATTAATTTCCCGCATCCGCTCCATCATTTCCCGGTTTAGCTTCAAAATCGTCTCTCCCCGGGTCATTTTGGCATTTACAATATTCTCAAAGGCTCTTTCCCGGTGATAATAGTAATACAGGTATCCGTTGGGCAGTGCCTTTAGGTGGCGAATCAAATCCCGGTCATAATAGAGAAAATCATGATAGTGCTGAATAAAGTCCTCTTTTTTCATAAGCTCCGGAAGTATTTCCACACCATGGAGCTTCACACAGTCCGCCCAGGTAAGATGGTTCAGGCCGTACACCCGCACAAGCAAATCCCGGGCATTGACCTTTAAGGCCTCAGCCAGCTCAATCTTGGTGCCGGTGGCGTTATCACAGATACCGATGGTATTGTGATAGCCCGCTTCATACAAGGCCTGGGTTACCAGCCCCGCAGGATTGGTAAAATTAAATACCAGGGCATTTTTGCTCTTCTTTTGTATGATGCCCATGTACTCCTTCATCACCGGGATGGTGCGGATGGCATAGGAAAAGCCCCCGGCCCCTGTGGTTTCCTGGCCGATGACACCCCGGTTTAATGCGGTGCGCTCATCCTTGATTCGTCCCTCATCGCCGCCCTCACGAATGGCTGTCACCACATAATCCACATCTGTGACTGCTTCCTCAAAGGACTCTGTCAGCACCACCTTCAGATTGCTGGTTTCCCGAACCGCATATTTTGCCAGCAATCCGAAGGTATGAAGCTTTTCTGCATCCTTGTCCATCAATCGTATTTCGTCAATTCCTACCTTTTCTGCATATTTAGCAAGGGACTGGCAAAAGAAGATCGTTCTAACGCCGCCTCCGCCAATGAGTGCCAGTTTCATGGAAATATCCTCCTTTTATCCTCGATTGACCTCATTATAAGTAAAAAATTCCACTCATACTATATTTTTTTTGCTTGATTTATTCATATTTTTTGACTTCTCACAATTTCTGAAGCTTTCCAGTAGCCGGTTTTTGTCCATTGGCTCTCTTCCCCCATCCATTGCCTCCTACTCTGCCCGGTAAAGCTTTATCCACTCCTTTTCTTCCCGGGGAAGCGCCGGAATACTCTGCCATATTGTCTGCCTCCTCATTACGCCAGAAAGGGGCTCCATCTTGAGCCCCTCCCTTTCATCCTACTGGTTCAAATACTGTTCAATCTCCCATTCGGGATTGCCTTCAATTAAAATGTCGATTTCTTCATCCATGGTGGACTTGATGCTGTCAATGGCCTGCCCCATGGTAATATCGCCCCGCATGTATTGGTGAAGGTTACGGAACATGGTATCGGAAATGGTTCCGGTCAATACCTGTCCGACATTGAATACGGTATAATCTGCATTCAGGTGGAGCAGAAGGAGCCGTACTCGTTTACAATCTCCGAGACTCTTGTGGGCTCTGTGATGTACATCAGCCAGTCCATAACCACATTCAGCTTTTTTTCTTATCTGTTGAGATTCGCGTCTATCATATCATTGCCTTCTGCTTCCATGGTCTTTAACGCCGTGTCAATATCACCGTTCTCCAGCATCTGGCGCAGCTGTTGACGGCAGATGGTGTACAGAAGCTGTGAGGCGTCCAGAGTATAAGCGCCGTCTTCCTGACCATACTGCAAAACCTCCGTTGTAATTGCAATGCACTTTTCCACAGAGCCCACATTGGGATCATACTGCAAATTCGCAAATGCGTTCTTGTCTGCGGACAATGCGCCTGTTCCCAGAGCCCAGCTTTCTGTCATTTCCGTGGTTGTCATATATTTTACAAACTCCCAGGCTGCTTTCTGAACACTTTCATCTGTCTTGCTGGATACGATGTATCCCCAGCCTCCGGTTGCCACATGATACGGGTTGGCCCCGTCCACAAATGCCGGCATGTTAAACACCTGATAGTTTAATCCCTCTGCATCCGTATCAAAGCTGCTTGCATACCAGGGCGCTCCCACGCACATAGCGGCTGTTCCCTGTGTAAATAAATCATATCTGGAGGTTCCGCTGTCGGAAATAGCATCCTCGCCCTTACAGTATTTCAGCATAAATTCGGCTGCTTTTCTTGCCTCTTCGGTATCAAAATGTACCACCTTGTTTTCCTCATCCCGATAATCTCCGCCATACTGCCATATCAAGGACGGGAACATGGCCTCCCAGGAAGAATACACATACGCCAGGCCGGACTGTGTAATGCTGTCGCCGTCTTTGATGGTCAGCTCTTTTGCAAACTGCTCCAATTCTTCCCATGTGGCCGGTCCGTTATTTTCAATCCAGGAAGCCGGAAGCTCTTTCTCCATCTTGTCAAGGAGGTCCATATTTACAAAGAGGCTGGGGCTTTCCACATTGATTTCCGCCGGAACGCAGTAATACTGGCCGTCATACAGCTTGTTTTTCAGGGCGCCTTCATAGAATTGGGCTTCCATTTCCTCCTTTGTCAGGCACTCCTCTGAAACGGGTGCCAGCTTTCCTGCTTTTGCCCAGGGCGTGATTCCCTGCCATGTGAAAGCTACGTCGGGCTGCTGGTCCGCAGCGAAAGCCTGTGAAAGCTTGTCCGAAAAGTTGGGGAAATACTCTGCATTTACCTGCACTGTCTCGCTCTGGGCGTTGAATTGCTCCACCGCCTCCTTGAACCATCCCATGTAGGTGGTTGAGTCCTGTGTCCAAAATGTAATTTCTGTCTTTCCCTGCTTAACCTCCTGGGACTCATCCTTGGGCGCATCCTGCTCTGTCTTGCCGTTATCGGATGCAGGCGGATTCTTTTCTGAACCCTTATCGTCTGACCCACCGCAGCCTAGAAGACTTGCGCCTGTCAGTGCCGTTACCATAAGTAATGCAATTATTCTGTTTCTCTTTTTCATTGTTCTTCCTTCCTTTCTTGGTTGTATCATTTATATTTGTATTTATTAATACACTTATCCTTTGACTCCGCCCATGGTAAGCCCCGCCACAAAATGCTTCTGTGCCACGCAGAACACTGCAAATATGGGGATAACCGCCATCGTAGAAGCTGCCATCAAAAGTTCAAACTCGCTCTTCTTATCTGTGGTCAGAGAGGCCATTCCTATGGGCAGTGTGAACAGCTCACGGCTATTGACATTGATTAAGGGCCATAAAAACGAATTGTAGCTTCCCATGAATATGAAAATAACAAGAGCGGCCACCGCGGGCTTTACCATGGGGAAAATTACCCGGAAAAAAGTTTTATACTGTCCGCATCCGTCAATCTCCGCCGCTTCTATATAATCATTGGGAATCGATTCCATAAATTGGCGCATCATAAACAATCCGAAAATATTTACAAAAAACGGTATAGTCAAAACCAGATACGTATTGGTCCAGTGGAGCTTAACCATAATTTTGTACAAGGGAATCATCAACGTATCATAGGGTATCATCATACAGGCAATCATAATCCAGAAAATAAGCTCTTTTCCTTTAAACCTGTATTTTGCAAACACATAGCCCGAAAGGGCGCTTGTGAGGATTCCCACAAAGGTGTTAAGAAGCGCCGTTACAATACTGTTTGCAAAATACTTGAAAAACGGCATGACTTCAAAAATCTCACGGTAATTTTCCCACCGGAATCGTTCCGGCCAAAAAGTTGGCGGCATCCGAAGCAGCTCCATCTGTCCCTTAAAGGAAGACAACAGCATCCAGATAAAGGGGAAAATCATGGTGACTGCCCCAAGGCTTAGTAAAAGAACGACAACTGCTTTTCCCAATTTTCCATTTTTGGACATTTTCCTCTCCTCCCCTCTCTAATCGTTATCTTTTCTGATGACTAACCGCTGTATTAAGCTGAATACCAGTATAATCATCATCAGAATCAGAGACATGGCTGACGCATAGGCAATATCACTGTTGTTGATTCCTCTGTTCATTATGTGAAGCATCAGCACATAAGTGCTGGTTCCCGGCATACCGTCTGTCAAAACCTTCACCGGTGTAAAGAACATAAATGCCTGTGTGGTGGCCATAATACAGACGAAGAAAATATTTTGCCGTATCAGCGGAAGGGTAATAAAAAATATCTTTCTCCATCCGTTGGCCCCGTCCACCTCCGCAGCCTCATACAGGGATAAGTCGATTCCCCGGATTGCCGCAACCAAAATAACTGCATAATATCCAATCAATGCCCACACCTGTATGACGCACAAGCAGAACAATGCCTGACTGCTGGAGCCAAGAAACTTCTGAGCAGATATTCCAAACAGCCCTAAAAAAGCATTTATAATACCATACTGCTCATGATACAGCCATTTCCACACCATACAGATTGCCACCATGGAAATGATGGACGGTAAAAAGTAGACAAAGGTAAAAAACTTATTCAGCTTGCTTTTCACTGCATGAATCCCCAAGGCCAGGGTCACCGACAGCACTACCGTAAAAGGGACAATAATCAAAACGGACTTTATGGTGTTCCATATGGCAATGGGAAACAACGTATCCTTTGTGAACATCTTAATATACTGCTCAAAACCCACAAATTTCCAATCGCTGTATGCCATATGGGAATTTGTAAAGCTGTAGAATACCACATTAAAAATCGGCAAAATCATAAAAACAAAAAACCAAATACAAATGGGCACTAAAATACTTAATACGAAAAATGTCCTTCTCGTTTTCCGGGTCACTCTGAATTCCCGTGTTTTTACATTTTCGCTCCTTGTGTGCAAAATTTCCTCCTCCTTCCAATTTTAAAGAAAATTTATCCTTAACTTTTTCATTTCTCACAAAAAAGCTTCTGTTTATAGGGTTCAGTATATCAATATTGCCATGAAATCTCTTTATGTCTTTTGCCTCATTTCTCAATATTTTTGACATTTTTACTCCCGGAATAAAAAAACACCCTGCCCAAATTATTTTAAGGCAAAGATGTTTTTCTTTTCTGCTCTAAAGTTCTTTTCCACCCGTTATTATATCCAAAAGCCTGCCGGGTTAACAGGCACTATTCCACCTTCTGCATGGTGCTAAGCTGCTTTCTGAATTCCTTGGGGCTGATTCCGATTTCCTTTTTGAACATGGTATGAAAATGGGTAATATTGTTGTAGCCCACCCGGGTGGCAATCTCCGTGACGGAAAGGCTGGTGCTTCTTAGAAGCTCCCTGGCCTCCCGAATGCGCTTGTTGGTGATGAACTTCACCATGGAATAGCCGGTGCTCTTCTTAAACTCCCTGCTCAAATAGGATTGATTCACATAGAGCCTGTCCGCCAGCTCTCCCAGATTGATGTCCTCATCGTAATGCTCCTCAATATAGAGAAGCACTTGGGAAATTACCTTCTTGTGTTTAATCTTTTCCTCAATCACATAAGAAAAATCCTGGCTCCCGCTGTCCCGGTATGCCCGGTTCAGCTCGATGAGCATCCACATCAAAAGGGC
Organism: uncultured Lachnospiraceae bacterium; assembly: GCA_948665105.1. Lineage (GTDB taxonomy): Bacteria > Bacillota > Clostridia > Lachnospirales > Lachnospiraceae > 14-2. The sequence goes on along the minus strand of CAPNGW010000011.1, from coordinate 1,573 downwards.
CCTTAAGCTTTCCTTGTAGCCCATCTGCTTCTCCTCGTACTCTTTTAGCATCTGTCCTGCCACCGTCTCATACAGAGCTCTCTTTTTGGACTCGGGCCGGTGCTGGTGGGAAAAATTCCCGATTCTTCCATAAAATAAATCCATCAGCTCCTCCCCCTGAACCACCCGCTCCGGCAGCATCTGTTCCGGGGAAAACATGATGAGCAGCGCATCAAAGGAACCGTTTTCATAAATTTCGCTTTTGTGAAGCTCCGCGTTGCTGATGACGAAAATGTCTCCCTCCTCAAATTCATAGAGCTTACTACCGATATAATAACGCCCTTTCCCCTTGAGGCATATGAAAATCTCCAGGGAGGTATGCCATTCCATGGGCATATGCCATTCACCCTTATTCCGGTCCACAAATACCCGAATGTCAAAATCATAGCGGAAGGTTTTTAATGCCTCCGGCAGGCGGTCTGTGTTCTCTGTCATTCCCTCTCCTCCAAGTAATGATTTATCCATTATAGAAAAAACATAAAAAAGTAAAAAAAGGTCAAAATTGTTCTTTTTATTCTGCCTAATATCTCTTATACTAAAGCAAAAATTTACAGAAAGGAATCTGTTATGGCAACCTCCATCATTCAAAATCCCATTATCCCCGGTTTTTATTCCGACCCCAGCGTTTGTAGGGACAGGGAAGATTACTATCTGGTTTGCAGCAGCTTTGAATTCTTCCCGGGACTTCCTCTGTTTCACAGCCGGGATCTGGTAAACTGGAAGCAGCTTTCCAACTGCCTCACCACAGAGGCTCAGCTTCCCCTTGCAGGTGCAGCTACCTCGGACGGAATTTATGCGCCCACCCTGCGAAAGCATCAGGATACCTTCTATCTTATTACCTCCAACCGCTGTGCTGCCTGTGGCAACCATTTTTATGTGACTTCCAGGCACCCCGCCCAAGGCTTCAGCGAACCTGTGTGGATTCGGGACATGGAGGGCAATTTCCCAGAAGGCCTTGACCCCTCCCTGTTTTTTGATGATGACGGGAAGGTGTATTTCAGCTGTGTGGCCTGGGATGACCAGGGACAGGGCATCGGCCAGGCTCAAATAGACTTATCAACAGGGCGGCTCTTGACACCTTTAACCATCGTATGGCACGGCACCGGCGGAACATTTCCCGAGGGACCCCACACCTACAAAATCAACGGCTGGTACTACCTTTTGATTGCAGAGGGCGGTACAGAATATGGCCACAAGGTCACCATTGCCCGTTCCCGCAGTATAGACGGTCCGTATCAGTCCTGCCCCCATAATCCCATTTTAACCCAGAATTATCAGAAGGTCCAAAGCTGCGGCATCCAGGGGGTAGGCCACGGAGATTTGCTTCAGGATACAGCCGGAAGCTGGTGGCTTATCGTCCACGGCTTTCGTCCCTCCATCGGTAAGCTCCATCATCTGGGCCGGGAAACCCTTCTGGTTCCGGTGACATGGGATGAGGCGGGGTGGCCGGTGGCCAACCGGACAGGATGGATTGAGGAGGAGATTTCCATGCCCGCCGGATATGGAGAAATTACCCAATGTACAGACTACAGCA
>CAPNGW010000010.1 GCA_948665105.1 uncultured Lachnospiraceae bacterium | reverse complement strand
CTCCACCTCCGGGATGCGCATGTTCGGCCCCCGGATGATTCGAATGCTGGCTCTCAATATGAATTACGGGCCGGAGCCGGATACCATTTCCTACCTGGTGAAATGCGGCGCCAGGGTGAAGGAAGTGCAGGTGGAGATGGATGAGCGCGTGGCGGGAGAGAGCTATCTGAACTTTATGCGTTCTTTAAAATATATGATACAAATGTCGATATCTATTTTATTTGTACAGGCCTTCCGTAAGAAGAATCTGGATTTTCAGGGAGAAAAGAAAGTATGAGTATCGTATTGCGCATTTCGCTGATTGCGGCTTCCGTACTGACAACCTTATACGTAATGAGAAAAATCAGAAATTCCAAGGCCCAGATTGAAGATTCCATATTCTGGATTCTTCTTTCGGTGATGCTGATTATCATCAGTGTGTTTCCCATCATACCGGAAGCGGTAACCAGGATGCTGGGAATTATGGCGCCGGTGAATTTCCTGTTTTTGTTTATGATTTTCATTCTGCTGGCCAAGGTATTCAGCATGAGCCTTAAGATTTCGGCTCTGGAAACCAGATTAAAGAATCTGACCCAGGAGATTGCAATACGCAATAAGGAAGAAGAAGCAAAAAAAGAGGGGCATAATGAGACCGGAGAATAGGAATCATACCTTTGTGGTACTGGCTTATAAGGAATCGAAATATCTGGAAAATTGTATCCAATCACTGATGAATCAGACGGTTGCTTCTCAAATCATTGTGGCCACATCCACGGACAATGCATATATTCGGGAAATTGCAGGAAAATATGGGATAGAGGTTGTTGTACACCAAAATAGCGCCGGGATTGCCGGGGACTTTGATTTTGGTGTACAGGCAGGCCGAACACAGTTTGTCACGGTGGCCCATCAGGATGACAGCTATGAGCCGGAGTATCTGGAGCAGGTGGAGAAGCGGTTGAAGCAGGACACGATTATTGCCTTTACGGATTATTATGAGGAGCACAGGGACGGTCTGCAATATTCCAATAGGAATTTGAAGATAAAAAGGCTGCTGCTGTCCCCGCTAAAGGTAAGGTGGCTTCAGAAAAGTAAATGGATGAGAAGAAGAATTCTGTCCATGGGGAATCCCATCTGCTGCCCCTCGGTGACCTTTAACCGGGAGAAGATAGAGGGAAGTATTTTCCGGAGCCATTTTCGAAGCAATATGGATTGGAAGGCATGGGAATTGCTTTCCCGGACAAAGGGAAGCTTTGTGTATGTGGCCAAGCCTCTGATGATGCACCGGATTCACGAGGAATCCACCACCACAGAGATTATTAACCAGGGGATGAGAACCAACGAGGATTATGAGATGATGTGCCTGTTCTGGCCCAAATGGATTGCAAAAAGATTAGCAAGAGTGTATGCCAGTGGGGAAAAAAACAATCAATAAAAGTGAGGTAGGAATATGAAAAAAATATTAATAACCGGGTGTAACGGCCAGTTGGGAAGAGCCATCAATAAGGAATATGCCGGGGAAGACGTGGAGTTTATCAATACAGACGTGATGGATTCTGAGACCTCGGTGGCCCTGGATATCACAAATCTCTCGGAAGTGCTTTCCATGGTGGAGGAACAGAAGCCCCAGGTAATTATGAACTGCGCGGCTCACACCAATGTGGATGCCTGCGAGAAGCAATGGGACAGCGCCTATAGGATTAATGCCCTGGGAGCCAGAAACCTAAGTATTGCCGCCGAGAAAGTGGGGGCGAAGCTGATACATGTGTCCACAGATTATGTGTTTACCGGAGACGGAGAATCACCCTACACGGAGTTTGATGAGGTGAACCCAAAGAGCGCTTACGGCAAGACAAAGCTGGAGGGAGAACGGTTTGTCCAGCAGTTTGCCCGGAAATATTTTATTATCCGCACGGCCTGGCTGTATGGGGAAGGAAAGAATTTTGTGAAGACCATGCTGCGGCTTTCCGAGAGCAATCAGGAGGTCAGCGTGGTATGCGACCAGGTGGGCAATCCCACCAGCGCAGCGGAGTTGGCCAAGCTCATCCATTATCTGGAGCCCACGGAGAATTATGGTGTATTCCACGGAACCTGCGAGGGAAGCTGCAGCTGGGCGGATTTTGCGGAGGAGATTTTCCGGCTTACCGGGAAAAAGACCAAGGTGAACCGGATTAGCTCAGAGGAGTATGCAGCCATGTATCCGGCTTCCGCCAGGAGACCGGCCTATTCGGTGCTGGACAAGTATATGCTTCGGCTTACCGGGGACTTTGTGATGGCAGATTGGAAGACGGCGCTTGCAGAGTATGTGGAGTCCGGACTATATAAGGAGTAAGAACGGGTTTCAGCAGGGTGGAAACGGATTGGGATTGAAGGAGAAGCGCACATGAAATATGATTATCTGGTGGTGGGCGCCGGCCTGTTTGGCGCGGCGTTTGCCCATGAAATGAAGAAAAAGGGTAAGACATGTCTGGTAATCGATAAACGGAGCCATATCGGCGGAAATGTCTATACAGAGGAGACAGAGGGCATCCAGGTACACAAGTACGGCGCCCATATTTTTCATACCTCCAATAAGGAAATCTGGGAATATGTAAACCAATTTGCAAAGTTTAACAATTACATCAATTCTCCGGTGGCCTTTTATAAGGACGAGCTGTACAATCTTCCTTTCAACATGAATACCTTCAGCAAGCTGTGGAATATCAGAACGCCTGAGGAGGCCAGGGCAAAAATAGCGGAGCAAATCTCAGAGCTAGGCATTACAGAACCGAAAAATTTGGAGGAGCAGGCCCTGTCACTGGTTGGACGGGATGTGTACGAGAAGCTGATTAAAGGGTACACGGAAAAGCAGTGGGGCAGAGACTGCAAGGAGCTGCCGGCGTTTATCATTAAACGCCTTCCCCTGCGATTTACATATGATAACAATTATTTCAACGACAGGTATCAGGGGATTCCCATTGGCGGCTATGCAAAGCTGGTGGAAAGGATGCTTCAGGGCATTGAGGTACGGCTTTCCACAGATTTCTTCCAATTGAAGGATGTGGAGTATGAAAAGCTGGTGTTCACGGGGCAGATTGACGAATATTACCGGTATCAATTTGGTGCCCTTCAATATCGTTCCGTTTATTTTGAGACAGAGAAATACGACTGTGAGAATTTACAGGGAAACGCAGTGATTAATTACACGGAGCGTGAGGTGCCCTATACCAGAATCATTGAGCATAAGCATTTTGAATTTGGAACCCAGCCGGTTACCATTATTTCCAGGGAATACAGTATGGAATGGAGGCCGGGAGTGGAGCCTTATTATCCGGTGAATAATCAGGAGAATAATGCGCTCTATGAGAAGTACCTGGAGCTGGCCGAAAAGGAAGAAAATGTGATTTTCGGTGGACGTCTGGGACAGTATAAATATTATGATATGGATAAGGTGCTAAAGGCGGCCCTGGAAGCTGCCGGACGGGAGTAAGGCGGATGGGTCCGGCTGCCAGGCCCTTAGTGGGGAGTTGTAAAGGAGACAGGTTATGCAGGTGATAAAGTATGCATTCCAACAGCATGGTGATGAACGCGGACAACTGGTGGCGTTGGAGGAATTTAAGGATATTCCTTTTGAAATAAAACGTGTGTATTATATGTATGATACAGGCCAGGGCGTCCGGAGGGGATTCCATGCCCATAAATCTTTGGAGCAGATTCTAATCTGTATCCATGGCTCCTGCAAAATTTTGCTGGATAACGGTGGGGAGAAGAAGATTGTTCCGTTGGAGTGCCCTTATGAGGGGCTGTATGTGTCAAATGCCATGTGGCGGGAAATGTATGATTTCTCACCGGATGCAGTGTTGATGGTGCTGGCTTCCGACTATTACAAGGAGGAAGATTATATTAGAAGCTACGACGATTTTTTGGAATATGTGAAAAATCAGGAATCTGGAAAGGCGGAAAAATAAAATGAACATACCGTTTTCATCTGTCGGGGTAATGCACAGGGAAATCGAGAGTGAAATGCTTGATAAGTTTCGGGAAGTATACGAGAACAACTGGTTTATCCAGGGCAGGGAAGTGGAAAAATTCGAGGAAGAATTTGCCACTTATTGCGGGGCAAAGTATTGCGTGGGCTGTGGCAATGGGCTGGATGCCCTGTATCTCATCCTGCGGGCGTATGGCATTGGGAAGGAGGATGAAGTGATTGTTCCCTCCAACACGTATATTGCCACGGCTCTGGCCGTGTCCTATACAGGTGCCCGGCCGGTTTTTGTGGAGCCCCGGATGGAAAGCTACAATATAAATCCTGAGGAAATAGAAGCAAAAATTACCGAGAGAACCAGGGCCATCATGGCCGTCCACCTGTATGGACAGCCTGCGGAGATGGATGCAATTATGGAGCTTGCTGGGAAATATAGCCTGAAGGTGATAGAGGATGCCGCACAGGCACATGGGGCCTCCTATAAGGGCAAACGAACCGGAAACCTCGGTGATGCGGCAGGCTTTAGCTTTTATCCGGGCAAGAATCTGGGAGCGCTGGGAGACGGGGGAGCCGTTGTGACCAATGATAAGGAGTTGGCAGAGCTGGTGAGGGCATTGGGGAATTATGGCTCCGATTATAAATACCATCACATTTATCAGGGAAATAACTCCAGACTGGACGAGGTACAGGCAGGGCTTCTGCGGGTAAAGCTCAAGGAGCTGGATAAATGGAATGCCCGTAGAATGGAGATTGCAGGGCGGTATCTGAATGAAATTGTAAACCCCGGTATTACCCTGCCGGTTACGTCTTTTGACTGCACCCATGTATATCATATTTTTGCGGTGCGGTGCCGCCAAAGAGATCGTCTGGAGGAATATCTCAATCAAAAGGGAATCGGAACCAACAAGCATTATCCCATTCCCATGCATCTGCAGGAGGCTTACGCAGAATTACAGATTCCCAGGGGGGCACTTCCGGTGGCGGAGGAAATCTCCGGGACGCAGCTGAGTCTGCCCATGTATTATGGAATGACCGAGGAAGAGGTGTCGTATGTGATTGAGGCGTTAAATACTTGGAAGGCAGAGGAATGAGTAAAAAGGTTCAGGTGCTTTTGTCCACCTACAATGGAGAAAAATACCTGGAAGAGCAGATAGAAAGCCTGCTTGGGCAGACGTATCCCAATCTGGAGATTCTGATTCGGGATGACGGTTCCACAGACGCTACGGCTGCTCTTCTGGGCAAATATGAGAAGCAATACGATAGAATCCGTGTTTTTTTTGGAAGTAATGTGGGAGTGACCAACAGCTTCTTTGAGCTGCTTGCCAAAAGTGATGCGGATTATATTGCGTTTTGCGACCAGGATGATATCTGGCTGGAGCAGAAGGTGGAGAAGGCAGTGGAAAAGCTGGAGGCAGTAAAGGGCCCGGCCCTTTATTGCAGCAACAAGATACTGGTGGATGGGGATGCCCATGTGATTGCAGAGAATAACAAAGGAAGGCCAAGGCCCGGCTTCGGGAATGCAGTGATTGAATGCATCTGTACCGGCTGCACTGCCGTGATGAACCGGGAGCTTTCGGAGAATATCAAAGCACACATTCCCGGACATGCCATTTTACATGACTGGTGGTGCTACCTGGTGGCCAGCTATGTGGGGCAGGTCCTGTATGACCAGGAGGCCTATATCCTGTACCGCCAGCATGGAAACAATGTGGTGGGCCAGAGCGGAAGTGCCTGGGGAACCATAAAGGCCAAGCTTCGGTATTTGAAGCACAATCGCGGTAAATTGAAAGCCCAGCTGACAGATTTTCAGAATATGTACCAGGGCCAGAGTGAGAAGGACCAGCTGGTGTCATTGCTGCTGGAGTCAGAAGCATGGGGGAGAAAAGCGAAGGCGGTGTTTGCCAGGGGATATTACAGACAGACAAGGAGTGACTTGTGGATTGTGAGAGGATTACTGCTTTTTAACCGCATGCTGTAACAGGGTTTTACGGTGAGGGAGACAAATGATAAGGGAATACTATGAGAAACATGCAGATAAAATCAAAAAATACGTCCCAATTATTATAATACTGCTGGCAGTGCTTTCTGTTGCCCGCAGTGCTTATGGACTTATCAGAATGGTGTGGGATGCCGGGCGGCAAAGCTATCTTGTGAATGAGCGAAACACCGTTGAGCGTCTGGTGGAGACGGAAACCTTTCGGACAGAGCTTGAGGTAGTTGGAAAAAGGATGCTTTCTGTGGATATCCGAGTGTCTGTGGGAGAAAGCCCGGAGGGGACTCTTGTCTGGTGGGTGGAGGATAGCCCGGGGGAGCAGGTAATTTCAAAGCAGGAGCAGGAGATTTCTCAAGTATTGACGGAGGACAGGCAAAGGCTGAGCCTGATGGTTCCCAAGGGAAGCCTGGAGCAAGGGAAGACGTATACGCTGGTTACAGAGTTTACAGGAGGCAGAGAATTGTCTGTTTTGGCCAGCGGGAAGGGCCTTGCATTGGTGCAATACTTTTCCTTTCGCTATCAGGCGCTGTTTACTGCTATCATTCTTTTGTGCAGCGGGGCGGGTCTATTCATACTGGCGCTGATTTATAAGAAGGGCCTTAAGATTCGCTGGTATGTGGTTCTCTCACTGTTTGCAGGCTTTCTGACAGTATTTTTCATACCGCCCATGAGCAGGGATGACGAGTTCCGGCATTTTGTGCGGGTGTACACATTGGCAAAGGGCCAAAGCACCATTGAGCTGTCCCAGGTTACACCGGAGGATTACGGCGTGCTGTCCAATTCCGCGGATGGCCTTGATTATATTGCTTCTGTGCCGGGAGAGGTGAATGAGCTCCGCCTGTTGGATTTCTATGTGAATTTCAATGATAACAGCTATCATGCGGAGAGGAACCAGTCTCTTTGCCTGGACAGGCTGCTTACGTTGCTGGGCAAGGAGCCTTCCTTTGAGGAAGTGAGGGTCTCCTGTGTGGGTACTGTCACAAAAGGAATGGAGAGCTACTGGCCACAGGTGATTACTGTATGGATTGGTATGCATCTGGGCACTCGTCCTGTAGCCTGGTACTATCTTGCAAGAATGGGGCAGATGCTGACATGCGTTTTGTTTGGGGCATTGGCTTTGAAGCTGGCTCCCAAATATAAAGACATGATTTGGCTCCTTTCCTTTATCCCCAATGTGATAATTTTAAAATCCTGTTGTAACAGTGACGGTCTTATGATTGCCGAGATGGTGCTGCTTCTGGCTGTTGTCCTCTGGATAAGGGAAACGGGTTATGACATTTTGTCAAAAAAAGCATTGTGGGCGGATGCAGCCTTTCTAATCCTGACTTATGAGATTACGAAAATGAAGGTACCTTGTCTGTTGTTTTGCATGGCAGTATTGCTTATACTGAAAAAGGAAAACCTTGGAAGGATTATAGGGTGCTGGAAAAATCACTGGAGGATACTTGCTCCATGTGTCGGAGGCATAGCTGTACTGGCCGGAATTTGGGTGGCCTTTGGCGGCGGCACGCAGCTTTTCCTGTCAAAGCTGTATTCCTTTGTTCCTGAATGGCATGTGGGCTATATCCTGGAGCATCCGGGCTACATAATAAGGCTCTTTGGTCATGAACTTTATGACCAGATAAATGGGCTGTACTATGCGCTGAATGGTGCAAACCAGATTCCTTATGCCATGGTGATTATAGTGTCTCTGTTACTCTGTAAGCGGGAGATGCCCCAGTGGAAACGATTCCTTTTTGCAGCTTCTTTTGGGACTATGGTGTTGGCCATTATTTTGGTGGGCTATACCTTCACACCTCCGGATTACGGCAGTATATGGGGACTTTCATACCGCTACCTGCTGCCGTTTCTGCCGGCTGCTGCCATGGCAGTTCCCTGGGGAACGGAGCGCAGCCAGAATGCAGCTCGGACAGCTTATCCCATAATCATTGTGGCAGTGGTAACTGTCACCAGCATTTCCTGGCTGGTGGGAATGAACACAATGTAGCCTGTGGGCAGATGGACAGTATCAAGTGAGGGCTCTGGAAGGAGACGGAAATGAAATTTACAGTATTGGTTATAACTTATAACTCAGACGTGCATAAGACGCTTCTCACCCTGCTGTCGGTTATCCGGCAGAGGTTTACAGAGTTTGAAATTGTGATTGCGGATGACGGCTCAAGGGACAACCATTTTTCCCAAATACAGGAGTTTTTTGAAAGAAATAAGTTTACGCGTTATAAGCTGGTTGCCAATCAGAAGAATCAGGGAACCGTGAAAAATATCCTTTCCGGTTTGCGAATAGCGGAGGGAAGCTACGTAAAATTCATCAGTGCAGGCGACGCGCTGTACGATGAGAATACCCTCAAGAATGTTTACGATTATATGGAGCAGAATCAGTATACCTGCTGCTTCGGCCTGCTTCAGGGCTATCAGAGGGATTCCGAAGGAAAGATAAAAAAGGTGAGATATTTCCATCCCTTTGACATGCTGGCCTACCGGAGAAAGGATGCAAAACGGATTACCAAAAATCTGGTTCTCTACAGTGATAATGTGTGCGGCGCCGCCATCTGCTATGAGAGGGAATTTGCTTTGGAATACATGCAGAGAATCCAGAAGGAGGTCGTCTATGAGGAGGACATCTTTCAGGTGCTGGCAGCGGTGGAGGGAAGGCCGGTACAGCTTTACGATGCATATATGATATGGTATGAAATCGGAACGGGAATCACCACGAAAAAGCATTCGGAATTTGAAGAATTGATTCGCAAGGATGTGGAGCGCTTTTACAAGGAGCTCTACCGGCAGCATCAAGACAATTCCTTCGTGAAAAAGAGATTTCGCCTGTTAAAGCTGTACCGTATTAAGAACCTGTATGTAAGGACAATTTTGCGCTTCTTTGTGAATCCCGATGCCCTAAGATATGTTATAGACACCATGCTTCAGCGGAAATCCGGGGCCCATGCCAGGGACACCGGGGTGAGGGGATTCTTGGAGCAGGAAGATTTTTTAAAAGAGCTGGGGGAGCTGTAGATGGAGAAGAGAATGAATGTGCTTATGATTGTGTCCTGGTATACACCCAGGGGAAGAGACAAGCTGGAGGCGGGTGTGTTCCACTATGAGCAGTCCGTGGATTTGACAAAGTACTGTAATGTGGCCGTCTATTTCCCCTTTGACCAAGAGATATCGGAATCGGAGACCACAGCCCTGGAATGGGGGCTTTTGACGTATCGCAGCAGCTATACTCCGGGTAAAATATTTCGGACCAAAAACCAGGTAAAAAAGACCATGGCCAGGATTATTAAGGAGTTTCAGCCGGATATCATTCACGCCCACTGTGGCGGCGCAGCCGGATTCTACGCCTCTTTTTCGGCAGATCAATACGGGATTCCCATGGTGGTGACGGAGCATTCCCCGGTGGAGCTAAGCGGAGTAAACCGTCGGAGTATCGGTTATTATTTTTCCAAACGGGCCTATGGGCACAGCAGAGCGAATATCTGCGTATCCAGGGATTCCCGGGACAAGCTGGCCGCAATTTATCCCAAATACCCCTTTGAGGTCATCTACAACGGCATTATTTTACCGGAATACAGAGAGAATACCAAAAAGTATTATCGGGACGGTTATGTGAACGCTGTGATTGTGGCCATACTGTATGATTTGGAGATTAAGGGGATGAAATATCTCCTTGAGGCAATGAAGCTGCTGAAGGGCCAGGGGAAAAAATTCATTCTCCACCATATCGGGGCAGGAGAGTACCTGGAGCATTTTAGGCAGATGGCGGTGGAGCTGGGCATAGATGATATCTGCGTGTTTCATGGAGGATGCCAGCGCAGCCAATTATATGAGATTGTCAATGAGATGGATTTCTTTGTGTCGGCCAGCCTGGTGGAATGCAGCGGGGTGTCCGTCCAGGAGGCAATGCTGCTGGGAAAACCGGTGCTGGGAACCAATTCCGGCGGCGTGGATTCCCTGGTGCCAAAGCAGGCGGGCCATATTGTGGAGAAAGCCAATGCACAGGTTCTGGCACAGGGCATGGAATATATGGAGCGAAAGCTTAGCTCCTATGACAGGACATGGATTCGGGATTATGCCCGGGAATCCTTTGAGATTGGGAATATCTCCCGGAAATATATGGCGCTCTATGAAAGAATCCTGGGTGAGAGGGGATAGAATGAAGGGACAAAAGGGTATGGTGTCAGTACTGATTCCATGTTATAATCATGAAAGGTTTGTTGGGGACTGCCTGGGCAGTATCCTGGATCAGGTGTATACAAGCTATGAGGTGCTTCTCTGTGACGACTGCTCCAAGGACGGGTCCGTGTCTGTGGTGAGAGAGCTGATGCCCTTGTTTGAGGAGAAAGGGATTCGCTTTGTACTCCTTTTAAACCAACAGAACCAGGGCATTACAAGGAACCTCAACCGTATGCTGCGAGAGAGTCGTGGGGAATTCATCAAGATTCTGGCTTCCGATGATATGCTTACCAGAGATTACCTGGCGGAGATGACAGGAAGGCTCAATGACAGCCCCTCCTTACAGTTTCTGTTCTCCAATGGCTATAAGGTGAGAGAGGCGGCGGGATACCCTGTGGCCCGGGAGCAGCTTTTAGAGCCCATGGTAAGTGGCAGCCCGGATTGTGAAGGGGATATTTTTAACCGCATTTATTCTCATAATTTCGTACCTGCCCCCACATTGCTGTTTCGCAGAAGCGTCTTTGAGGAGGTGGGGGAATACGATGAGGAGATTGCCATTGAAGATTTGGAAATGCTGCTGCGGGTCCTTAAAAGATATCCCCAGGGTATGGGATATTGTGAAAAAAAGCTGGTATATTACAGAATCAACGACAATTCCATTACTTCCATGACCAGCAATGCCGGGGCCGTCAGAAGAATCAAATTTATGCATGACAATTCGGTTGCTATTGCAAGGAAGTACAGGCATCAGGTAACCCCAAGGCTCTATCGAAGGCGCATGTGGGAGCTGCGCAGGGAATATGTGTTAAAACGCTTGATTGTTTTTGTGAAAGGCTTAAAGAGGTAGATGATTGAAGAAACTGATTGAAAAATATAAGTCCTTGTCCCCTGTGGTAAAGGCGCCGATTTGGTATACGGTCTGCAGTGTGATTCAGAACGGCATTGGGTTTTTCACGATGCCCATTTTCACCAATCTGATGACCACCCAGCAGTATGGCTTGTTCACCGTGTATCAGTCCTGGATGGGAATCCTTGTAATCTTTACCACCCTGAACCTTCAATACGGTGCATTTAACAATGCCATGATAAAGTACCAGGAGAAGAGAGAGGAATTTATCTCCTCCATGCAGGGCCTGGTTTTGGTGCTGAATGCAGGCTTTTTACTTATCTATCTGATTTTCCACAGGCAGCTGAACGTATTGTTTGGCCTTTCTACTGTGGTTATGCTGGTAATGTTTCTGGAGATGGCATTGACCCCGGCCCTGGGATTCTGGAGTGGAAAGAAGCGGTTTGAATACCGGTACAGGGAAGTCATCGGGATTACCTTGGCCATGTCCTTTGTGAATCCGGCCATCGGGGTGGCTGCAGTCATGATGACGGATGACAAGGGTGTCATGAAGATTGTGGCCTCTGCCGTGGTGAATGCGGCGTTCTGCTTTCTAATCTTTGCCCGGAATATGTGGCGGGGAAAGAAGCTGTATGTAAAAGAATACTGGGGATATGCCTTAAGCTTTAACCTGCCCTTGATTCCATATTATCTGTCGCAGATGATTTTTAATCATTCGGACCGGATTATGATTAACAGTATGGTGGGAACCGACAAGGCGGCCATCTACAGTGTGGTGTATAATTGCTCTATGGTAATTACCTTTGCCATTAACGCCATCAACAATGCCTTTGTGCCCTGGACCTATGAGCGCCTCAATGACAAGGACTATAAAAGCCTGGGGAGGGTGTCCAATGCCCTTTCGGTTTTTATTGGAGCAATCCTTCTTATGGTGATGCTGGTGTCGCCGGAAATTATTGATATTATGACGCCGGAGGAATATTATGAGGGAATCTGGACCATGCCTCCCATTATCTGCAGCCTGTATTTTCTGTTCCAGTCCCAGCTATTTATCAATGTGGAGTTCTTTGAGGAGAAGAAAAATTATCTGGTGCTGGGGTCTGTGTCCGGGGCCGTGTTAAATATAGTTTTGAATTATTTGCTGATTCCTGTTTTCGGGTATACGGTGGCTGGCTATACAACTCTGGCCGCCTATATCGTGTTTGCTGCCGCCAATTATTTCTTTATGAGGAAAATATGTGCGGAGAAAAAATCAAGCATTTACGATATCCGTTTTTTGACGCTCTTTGCCTTATTTATGCTGGCTGCCACCATAGCAATTGTATTTTCGTACCATTCCCTGTGGATTCGCGCAGGCTTACTGGGCGGGATAGCTGTGCTGGGGCTTGTATTTCGAAAGAAGTTATTGGAAACCATCAAGAGTATTCAAGATAAGTGAGGGGATGAGAGCTTATGACCAGCCTAAAGCAAGGTGTATTTCGTATATTGTCGGACATGAAGGCCGTTTACAATTTTATCTGTGAGGGCCGTATAAAAAGGGATTCAGAGAGGATAAGGGTGGGCTTTTTGTGCCAGTATATACCTGCATGGAACAAGACCCAGCCTGTGTATGATGCCATGAAGGAGGATGAGCGCTTCCAGGTGTTTTTGATTTGTGTTCCCTCCGGGATTTCAGACCAGAAGCTTGTAAATCCTGACTTGGAGGAGAATGATACCTACGACTACTTCCAAAATCATGGATACGAAGCCGTTAACGCTTTAACCGGAAGAAACAGTTGGCTGGATTTGGAGCAGATGAAGCTGGATTATGTTTTTTGCTCCAGACCCTACAATTCCTATATGCCGCGACCTTATATTAGCAGTAAAGTGAGCCGGTATTCAAAAATCTGCTGTCTGGTATATGGAATGTCCATGACAAAGCCCATTCAGGAGATGGTATTAAATCGGGATTTCTTTCGGAATGTGTACTATTATTTTGCAGAGTGTGACTATGCCAGGCAAGTGAATCTGCGTCATCACAACTGCTTAAATAAACTGGGATTTCAAAAAAACGTGTATCTGGGAATGCCGGCCCTTACACAGATTCTGGAAGCAAAGAAAGAGAAGAGTCCGGCCTGGGACTTTTCCGGAAATGAGTTTAAGGTCATGTGGACGCCTCGCTGGACAAGCGCGCCGGATTTGGGTGGTACAAACTTCTTCTTATATAAGGATGTGCTGCTTGAGTACGCAGAAGAGCATAAGGATATGGATTTCCTCTTTCGGCCTCATCCGTTGATGTTTGATAATTTCATTCGGACGGGGGAGATGACGGAGGAGGAAATAAAGGCCTATAAAGACAGGGTGGAAAGCCTGCCCAATGTAAGCTTTGACAGAGAGCAGGAATACGGGGCGGCTTTCTGGGCTTCCAGCGTGCTGATCAGCGATATTTCCAGCATACTTCCGGAGTACTTTGTCACGGGAAAGCCCCTGATATACTGTGCCTCTAATATGGTGCTGGAGCCCACGGATATGACGGTAAGGCTGTTTGAGGGCTGTTATGTGGTGTATAATTCCAAGGAGCTTTTTTCCTGCCTTTGGGAGCTGAAAAACGGAAGGGATTCCTTGGCGGAAAAGCGCAGGGAGATAGCCCGGGAGCTGTTTGGGGATATGGAAAATGCCAGCACACGTATTGTGGAAGCGCTGGTGAAGGACAGATATCGTTAAGAAATTTGGATATAAGTGAGGTATGGACATGGTGCTGCGCCAACTGAAAAAGAAGGATGCGGAATATATGCTGGAATGGATGCACGATGACAATGTGTATTCCTGTCTCGGCAGGGATTTTGGCAGTATGACCATTGGGGATTGTCAAAGATTTATAGAAGAGTCTCTGCAAAACCCGGGAAATGGGCGGAATTTTGCCATTGTAGATGAAAATGATGAGTATATGGGAACCATTAGCCTTAAGAACATTGAGTGGGAGGAAAAACGGGCGGAGTATGCCATTGCCTGCCGCACAAAGGCCATGGGAAAAGGGTTTGCCTTAAGGGCTTCGGAGGAGCTGTTTCAAATTGCAGCCAGGGAGCTGGGGTTAAAGCTGATTTATTTGTATGTGCGTACCTCCAATGTCCGGGCTCAGAAGCTTTATGATAAGGCTGGGTTTGAAAGGATTCCAAAGCCGTCCTTTGTTAAGGATGTGACGGAGGCGGATTTGCTCTGGTATCAAAGAAGTCTATAGTGTATCAAGTGGGAGGAAGGCCATGGAGAAACAGGAGAGACAGTCGAATCTTGAGCTGCTGCGCATAATTTCCATGATGGGAGTGATTGTACTCCACTATAATAATACGGAAATGGGAGGGGCCTTTGCCCTTGCTTTTGGTGTTAACAAAGGGATTTTATTTGTTCTGGAGAGCATATTTATCTGTGGCGTCAATGTGTATATGCTGATTTCCGGTTATTTTCTGTGCCTCAAAAATCAGCGGAGGCTGTGGCGTCCGGTGGAGCTGGTGGTTCAGGTCATGGTGTTTGGCCTGGGATTTTATATTCTGGGAGTGGTTCTTAGACAGAAGGAATTCACCATGGCGGGTCTTGGCCAAAGTCTGGTTCCCAACAATTATTTTGTAATCCTGTATATCGTCTGCTTTCTTTTATCCCCGTATATCAATGTGGCGTTACACAAAATCGGACAGAAGCAAAGCCTTCGTCTGATGATACTGATGTTTCTTTTGTTTTCTGTCTGGCCCACGGCAGTGGATGTTCTGGGGGAGCTGTCGGGAATGGAATGGGCGGGCTTAAGTACCGTGGGAATCAGCGGAAGCCAGGGGGGCTACACCATTGTTAATTTTGTGATGATGTACTGTATGGGCGCCTACCTGAGGCTGTATCTGAAAAAAGAGTACTCTCTAACGTCTCTGCTGGCAGCTCTTGCTGCTGCGGTGGCCCTGCTCAGCGGCTGGGCAGCCTTTAACAGTCTCCATGGGATTCTGGGCGGGAGCGCATGGGAATATTGTAATCCTCTTGTGTTGTGGAGGCGGTAATACTTCTTCTGCTGTTTCGGAGGCTTCACCTTCCCGGCAGTAAAATTATCAACACGGTATCCAAGGGAGCCTTTACCGTTTATTTACTTCATTCCCCGTTTTTGCTGTACATTGGGATTCCCAAGGCCGCTGTGGCCTCGCCGCCTCTTATGGTCTTACATATTTTGCTGGCCACTGTGGGCATCTATGCCATCTGCTTTTTGTGCTATCTGCTCTATGGGCAGGTGACCGGGCCGCTGTTCCGGCTGCTGGAACGAAAATGGCCTGCTCTGCTGGAGGTCAGATTTTAATGGAAACGTAAGTAGGCTTTTGACTTTTGGACAGAGGTATTGTATGATATGCCTTATATGGCTGCACAGAATAATTGGACAGGGAGTTAAGAAATGGAAGGTAAGAAATCTCTGGATGAGAAAAGACGAAAAAAGATTTTGCCCGGTGTGATGCTCTCCGGTGCAGTGGGGTTTATGTTTTTCCTGTACGCGCCACTGGAGTTGTATTTTAGTAATAAGAAGGAATTCTGGTTTGACTTTTATACGATGGCGCCCATTTTGCTTGTGGCGTTTCTGGCTGTAACGGTGCTGGGAAGCGTCTTGTTTTTTGTTTTCTCTCTCATTCACCCAAGGCTGTATCAGGCGGTGCTTATAGCAGGATTTGTGGCTTATGTGGCTTCTTATATTCAGGGCAACTATCTGGTGAAGCATCTGCCGCCCTTGGACGGCACCAATGTGGATTGGAGCATGTACGGTCCAGAGCGCATCAAATGCGTGGCCGTTTGGGTGGTTGCAGCCGTCGCTACAGCAGTTTTGATTAAATTTTTGAAAATGGAGAAATTTTACAGTGTGGTGAAGTTCGTATGCCCCAGTGTGAGCCTGATGATGGCGGTGGCCTTGGTGACTGTCTGCATCAGCAACAATGGGCTGGAGCGAAAGAAGATGATGCAGATTACGGATGACGGGCTGTATGAGATGTCGGAGGATACAAATTTTGTTGTGTTTCTCCTTGACGCGGTGGATGCCCGCTACTTTACAAAATTGCTGGAGGAGAATCCAAAATATCAGGAGGTATTCCAGGATTTTACCTACTATCCCGACACCGTGGGGGCATATCCCTTTACACAGATGTCCATTCCCTTTCTCTTTTCCGGAGAATGGTATGAAAATAAGGAGCCCTTTGAGGATTATCAAGCAAGGGTCTATAAAGACGCACCCTTTTTCCATACGCTGGAAGGAGAGGGCTACTGGATGGGGATGTACGAACCGGAGCTCCCCTTTCAGGATGAGAGCATTTACCGGTTTGAAAATATCAAGGAAGGAACCTCCGGTATCACCAGCTATTTCAACTTCTTAAAGGCACAATTCCAGCTGGTGGGCTTCAAATATGCACCCTTCGATTTGAAACGGTTCTGTATGCTGGATACCAATTATTTTAAGACACTGCAAAAGGCAGAGAAGGGCCAAAGCATTTTCAGCGATGGAAACCTTGATTTTTATCAAAATACTTTGGAGACTGCCGTTACCCACACTAAGGAAAAGTGCTTTAAGTTTATTCACCTGGAGGGAGGACATGTTCCTTTCCGATACAATGAGAACGTAGAGCTTGTGGAGGAAGGCACCTATGAGGACAACCTTAAGGCCAGTGTTACCCTTACCGACGCCTGGCTTGAGAAGCTAAAGAGCGAGGGGGTCTATGATAATTCCGTGATTATCATTATGTCTGACCATGGATATGCGGCGGATATTTTGGAAGACGGAAATCTGGAACGGCAGAATCCGATTCTCCTTGTTAAGGGACTTAAGGAAAGCCACAGCATGGAATGGAGCGATGCGCCTATATCCTTTGAGGATTTGCAGGAGGCCTATATCCGGCTTCTGGAGGGGAAAACCGGGAATCAAGTGTTTGACGCAGAGGAAGGGCAGAAGCGGCAACGGAGATATTTATTTTATGTCTATCTGAAAGAAAACCATATAAAGGAATATTTTCAGACTGGCAAGGCGTGGGATGTCACCACCTTGCTTCCGTCCGGAGAGGAATATGTGAGATAAGGGATAGAGAATGATTATGGAGAAGGTACAAAAGAAAAAGGGGATGAGAGCAATATTGCCCGGTGTAATACTTTCCTGTGCAGCGGGGTTTATGTTCTTCCTGTATGCACCTTTGGAGCTGTATTTCAGCAATAAGAATGAATTTACATTCAGGGAAATTTTCTGGTAAAGAATCTGCCTCCGCTGGACGGAACCGAGGTGGACTGGAGCGTGTATGCGGCGGACGCCCGGTTTGTCACGCCCATGCTTGAGGAAAACCCTGACTACCGGGAAATATTTGAGGATTTTACCTACTATCCCGACACCGTGGGGGCGTATCCCTTTACCATGATGGCGATCCCACATATTTTGTCCGGGGAATGGTTTGAAAATCAGGAATCCTTCTGGGATTATAATGTGAATGCCTTTAAAAACGCGCCGCTATTTGAGGGAAGACTATATCTATGAGTATGTCCAGACCGGAGAAGCCTGGGACACGTCCACATTGATGCCAACCGGAGTGGAATATATCCGGGAAGGCGCAGAATAAATACCTTGGAGGAGATAAACCATGAACTTGTTGTATCAGGCATTGGGCTGGGTCATGAACGGATGCTATGCCCTTGTCAGTAATTACGGAGCCGCCATTATTCTCTTTACCTTTATCAGTAAGCTTGTGCTTCTGCCGGTGTCCGTCTGGGTGCAGAAAAATTCCATCAAGATGGTGAAAATGCAGCCGGAAATTAATTTTATGAAGGTGAAATACTTCGGTGACAAGGATGCCATCGCGGAGGAGCAGGCAAAGATATTTAAGCGGGAGAAATACAATCCCATGGCTTCCGTGATTCCCATGATTATTCAGATTGTTCTGTTAATCGGCGTCATTGGCGTGATTAAGGAGGGGATGCAGAATCCGGATATTCATATGGGCTTTCTGGGTACGGATTTAAGCCTGGTGCCGGCGGATAAGGGCGGATGGCTGATGGTATCTCCGGTGATTGCAGCTTTCTCGGCCTGGCTTTTGTGTGTGGCGCAGAACAGAAGCAACGTCCTGCAGTCAGAGCAGTCCAAGCTGAACAAATACGGAACCATGGTATTCTCGGTGGGCCTTTCTCTGTATCTTGGATGGTTTGTATCGGTGGGTGTGGCCCTCTACTGGGTGGCCAGCAATGTGATGGCCATTGCCCAGCTATATCTTTTGAACTGGGCCATTAACCCCAGGAAATATGTGGATTATGAGCAGCTTGAAAAAAGTAAAAAGGAGCTGGAGGAGATTTCCGGCATTGGCGGACAGAAGAAAAAGCTGTTTGGGGATGCAGACAGTAAACGTGAGAGGGCAGATTACAAAAGATTCTTCTCCATTGTGAACAAGCACCTGGTGTTTTATTCCGAAAAAAGCGGATTTTATAAGTATTACAAGGGAACCATAGAGTACCTCCTTCGAAACACCAATGTTGTAATCCACTATATCACCAGTGACCCGGATGATATCGTGTTTGAACTGAGCAAGCAGGAAGAAAAGCTGAAGCCTTACTATATTGGAGAAAAGCGGCTGATTACTCTGATGATGAAACTGGACACGGATATTATGGTTATGACCATGCCAGACCTTGAGAATTATCACATTAAGAGAAGCTATCTGCGCAAGGATATTCAGTATATCCATCTTCCCCACGGCATGGGCAGCTTTAATATGACCATGCGCACCGGCTGTGTAGACCATTTTGATACAGTGTTCTGTACCGGTAAGCATCATGTAGAGGAGATAAGGCAGACAGAGCAGGTGTACAAGCTTCCCCAGAAGAAGCTTGTGGAATGGGGCTACTCCCTTCTGGATGATATGCGTAAGGATTATATGCAGCGGGAGAAGAAAAAGTCTGACAGAAAAACGATTCTGATTGCGCCCTCCTGGCAGAAGGGAAATATTGTCAACAGCTGTCTGGAGCAGCTTTTGGACGGGTTGAAGCAGGAGAATTATAAGATTACGGTGCGGCCCCATCCCCAGCACGTGCGGCACCAGCCGGAGAGAATGGAGCAGCTAAGGACACGGTATGCCGGGGATGAGAATATTGAGATTCAGACGGATTTTTCTTCCAACGACACTGTGTTTGAGGCGGATATGATGATAACAGACTGGTCCGATATTTCCTTGGAGTATGCCTTTACCACCAGTAAGCCGGTGCTTTTCATAGACACGCCAATGAAGGTGATGAATCCGGAGTATGAGAGGATTGATGTGAAGCCCATCAACATCTGGATGCGGAATGAAATCGGAATGGCCATAAAGCCGGAGCAGGCCGGGGAAGCGGCGTCAGTGGTTTCCCAGATGTTTGCAAAAGAGCAGGAATATCACGACAGAATCCAGGCACTTGTACAGGAATACGTATATAATCTGGGAACAAGCGCAGAGGTTGGTGCAAAATATATTGTGAAGGAATTGCAGAGAATCATCAAAGAGAGAAAGGAAGAACAGAAATTATGAAGAAGAATTTGTTAAAGCTGGGTGGAGCATTGTATTTTGGATTTGGGTTTATGCTGCTTTTCGGAGTGAATGCACAGGCCTATATCGATCCTTCTGTAATCACCTATGTGATTCAGGCAGTGGCCGGTATCGTCATTGCCATAGGGGCGGTTGTGGGTATCTACTGGAGGAGAACAAAAAAGAAGCTGAATCAGAAGCTGGGACTTGATGAGAACCGGAACAAGGAAGTGGAAGCGGACGATATCACCATGAAGGAAGAATAGAGGCGTACCACACTACTATGAAGGAAGAGCAAAACCGGGGCAACCAGGTTTTATCGAAAAAACCATGAAGCCATACAAAAAATATATTTTGTTGCTGGGAGCCATTGGCGTGGCAGCCTGGCTCATATCCACCTTCTGGCTCCAGCTTGCGCTGATTCAGGGGGACTCCATGGAGCCGGCTTTTCACAGCGGGCAGCTGGTACTCCTTCGCAAAAATTTCAAGGATTTACAGGCAGGGGACGTGGTGGCATTTCGAAGTGAGGGCCTTAAGGGCATTCTGATAAAACGAATCGCGGCAGGGCCGGGAGATACGGTTGAGATTACAGAGGGAACACTGTACTTAAACGGAGTAGCCAGAACAGAGGCCTTTGAGGGGAAAAGCATTGAATTTGCTGGCATTGCGGCAGAGCCGGTGACCCTGAAGGAAGGGGAATACTTTGTGCTGGGGGACAATGTGGCCCACAGCAAGGACAGCCGTTATGAGGAGATTGGCTGCGTCCGGCAGATGGACATTATCGGGAAGGTAGTGGGGAGGTTACTGTTCACGGAGTGAACAGTAACGTGGGGAGATAGGGATTTTAAAAGAAAAACAGAATTAGTTGAGTAATTTTACCACATATGGTAGACTATAGGAAATATATAGAAATTAAAATATGATAATAATTGTCAGGAGGACAACACATGAGAACTTATTTAGTAACAGGCGGCGCCGGATTTATCGGCTCCAATTATATCCACTATATGTTCAAAAAGTACGACAATGAAATCCGAATCATCAACGTGGACAAGCTGACCTACGCCGGCAATCTTGAGAATCTTAAGAGCATTGAGAACCGTCCCAACTATACCTTTGTGAAGGCCGATATCTGTGACAAGGCAGCGATTATGAAGATTTTTGAGGAAAATGATATCGATAGGGTGGTTCACTTTGCGGCGGAGAGCCATGTGGACCGGAGTATCAAGGCCCCGGAGGTATTTATACAGACCAATGTGCTGGGAACGGCAGTTATGTTAAACTGTGCAAAGGCATCCTGGGAGCTTAAGGATGGAAGCTACAAGGAGGGGAAGAAATTCCTCCACGTCTCCACAGATGAGGTGTACGGTTCTCTGCCGGATGACGCCAACGCCTTCTTCTATGAGACCTCGCCCTATGACCCGCATAGCCCCTATTCGGCCAGCAAGGCAAGCTCTGATTTCCTGGTGAAGGCTTATGTGGATACCTACAAATTCCCGGCGAATATTACCAACTGCTCCAACAACTATGGACCTTACCAGTTCCCGGAGAAGCTGATTCCGCTGATTATCAACAACGCACTGCAGGGCAAGAAGCTGCCGGTATACGGGGACGGCAAGAATGTCCGGGACTGGCTGTATGTGGATGACCATGCCAAGGGCATTGACATGGTCCAGGAGAAAGGCCGGCTGGGGGAGACCTACAATATCGGCGGACACAATGAGAAGCAGAATATTGAGATTATCAATATCATCCTTGAGACATTGCAGGAGATGCTGCCGGAGGATGACCCCAGAAAAGCGCTGGTGAGCACGGACCTCATCACCTATGTGGAGGACCGTAAGGGCCACGATCGCCGGTATGCCATTGCTCCCGACAAGATTAAGGCAGAGATTGGCTGGGAGCCGGAGACCATGTTCAAGGAGGGAATCCGTAAAACCATTGCATGGTTCTTTGAGCATGAGGAATGGATGAAGAATGTCACCAGCGGAGATTACCAGAAGTACTACGAGGAAATGTACAAATAGTCGGTGAGGAAATGTGACAATGAAAACATGGCTTAAGGGCCGGGAGGGGGCCATTAGAGGCTGTATGGTTCTGATGCTGTTATTTGGAATCATCCTGTCTTTTATGATTCCCCCCTGGCAGACGCCGGATGAGTATTCTCATGTGCTCTTGATTGGAGCGGGAGAAGGAAATCTGGATTTGGCGGATACGCTTCGGACTGATATGAATCTGGAGGAGGAGCGTATCCGTTATCAGTATGAGGAAAAAATAAATTTGGAACAGTGGAGGGACGCCATGACAAAGGCCCCGGGGTATCACTGGACAGAGTGCATGCCCAAGGGGCTTCATTTATCATTGCTGAAGCACTGGCCGGCGGCCTTTGGTATCTTGCTGGGAGTGCTTTTTCGCCTTCCCACATTTTGGGTTCTGGAGCTGGGGGAGCTTTTTTCTTTGATTTTTTATCTGACTGTCTGCTGGTTTGCTCTTAAGCTGATGCCGGTTAAGAAGGAGATTCTTCTGATGTTCATGGTATTTCCCATGACCATGCAGCAGGCATCCTCCCTAAGCTATGATGCGGTGCTGATTCCGCTGTGCTTTCTCTTTGTGGCGTATATTTTTCATATGCGTTATACCAAAGAAAGGCTGGGCTGGCGGGATGTGGCCTTCACTCTGGGACTGCTCCTTTTTATCACATATATTAAGCTGCCTTACGTATTTCTGGGGCTGCTGGTATTTTTACTGCCAAGGGATAAGATATCCTTAAAAATCGGAAGCTTTGAGATAGACGGCCAGGTAATACGGCGTTTCCGCATACCGGCAGCGCTGGGTCTTCTGGTACTGGCGGCTGTGGGATTCTATATTGTGCGGGACAATTACTGGGTACGGCTGGTGACAGGGATGCTTCTGGAATGGAAGCGGAGCGCATACCTTTTTACCGCTACCGCCCGGACTTTCTGGAGATTCCTGATTACTTCCAGTGTGGGACAGTTTGGATGGCTGGAGGTGCCTCTGCCCTTTGCCTTTGCCTTTTTTAGCTATGGAATGATTCTGGTCCTGGCAGTATGGGGAAAGCCAGAGGAAAGCGCTTACTGTCTGAAGGGAAGAGGAAAGCTGTTTGTCTGGGGCATTTTTTTGCTTTTGTCGGCACTGACGGTAGTGTCCATGGTGAACCATATCGTGACCATTATGCTGTTTGGCGCCGAGACTACCCAGGTGTCTTACGATATCAGGGAAGCATTGTATCAGATTCCCTATATCGGCGGTTTGCAGGGACGTTATTTTATTCCCTTCCTGGTCCTGCCCTTTCTTGGATTACCCCAGAAGGGTAAGGAAAGAGACTGGAAGATATGGCTTGTGGTGGGATATTTGGCAGTGGCAATGGTACTCACCGTCCGGGTGTTGTATCTGCGTTACTGGGTATAGGAAGAGATATGAGAAAAATCTATGAAGCAATCAAAAGAAGCAGTTTCTATAAAAAGTATCTGGCAGACGGGGCTTTTATTAGTTTTCTCAAGCGTGTGAAGCATTTTCTGGAGAGAAAGCTGGACAGGGTCCGTTCCAGGCTGAAAAAATATAAGCGCTGGGACAGGATTATTTTTCTGCTGGAGCAATACTTTATATTGCCGGGAGAGCAGTCATCACAGGGGGCGTGTGACGGGGGGCAGC
>CAPNGW010000009.1 GCA_948665105.1 uncultured Lachnospiraceae bacterium | reverse complement strand
TGGCGTTGTACAGGGCCTTTTCGGCTGTCAGCGCCAGCCTGGAGCCCTCCGCTAAGAAGGTGGCAATGCCCTCCATGCTATTGGCAACACTGTCCAAGGCCCTCTGAGACGTATCTCCGGCCTTGATAAGCTCCAATGCCTGGTTTTTCATATCTATGATATTCTTTGCTTCCGAATCCGAGGCAAGCTGGGAGGAAATTCCCGCTATCTGGGTATTCACATCGGCAAGCTGGGCCTTTAAGGTTTCGCTGTCCGGATTTTCCAGGATGTCCTGCTCCAGTTGGTTTTTTTCTGCCTCCAAATTTGCCAGGGAGGCCGCCAAGGCGTTTTCCTTCTGCCGGATTCTGCTCTCCAAATTGGTAATCTGAGCTGCCAGCTTTTTGGCGGCATCCAAATCATTTTTGTCAAGAGCCGACAGACGTTCCTCCTTTAAAGCCTCCATCTGCTCCTGTAAACCTGCCATCTTATTTCCCGAAAGAGCGCTTCCATCTCCTTTTAAGCTGCCAAGGAGGCTGTTTAGCCATGCTACGTAATCACTGACGCCGCCCCTAAGCTCCGTGGCAAAATCATCACTGACCACCGCCTGGCTAAGCTCCGCAGAATTTTGAATCAGATTGGTCACATAATCCCGGGCTTCCGTTTCTCCTTGCCGCTTCACCTTGCCTTCTATGTAGTACTGCATTTCATTGCGAATTACATTGGCTTCTGCCGCAGCACTCTTGATGATATTGTCAAGGAGGGCATGGGAGGACTGGTTGGCCACCGCCTTCCCATAGTCCTCTGTCTCTCCTTGGCTTAAGCTGTCTCTGTACCGGGCCTTGGCCTTTTCAATCAATTCATCCAGAACGGTTATTTCATCTGCTGCCGATACAATCACACTGTCCATAATATGATATAGATGTAACAGCTTCGCCACCGTTTCGTCACATTCTGCATAATTATGACTAAGAGCCCGTGAAATCAACTCATTGGACAGCTCATACTCCATGGCTGTCATCTCGGTGTTTCCTTCACTGAGCATATTTCCCTGGCTCTCAATGAGGCTTTCTGACAGGTTGGCCTGGCTGTCTCCACCGGCGGTCAGTAACGTATTGTTCATCAGATAGCCATCATCTTCACCATCATCCTCGTCTTCACCATCGTCCTCCTGCTCCATGCCGCCCCCAACCAGTTGATTCATAAGAATGCTCAAAGCTGCATCCACAAGGGTGTAAACCTCCGCTTTTCTGGAGGCATCCAGCTTCCCCATCACCTGAAGCACCGCTTCCGTCTGAGTGGAAGGAGCGTCATTGTCACACAGCTCCTGGTAATATCCCTGCAAGGCCGCCATTTTGCCATCTATGGTGTCTGTCTCCTCCGTATGCACATCCGTTGCGAAGAAATCCTCTAAAAATGCAAGACTGATATCATCCGAATCCGTCTGGTTTCCCGACTCCCTCAGCAAATCGTACTGCATTTTTAATGGCTCCAGCTCCGCCATATTCTCCAGCTCATAGGTGGGATAAATATCAAATATACTCACCGCCCCGTTGGTTCGCAAATCATAAGTAATGCCATCAGAGCGAGTGTGATGAGTCATAAACAGCGCCTCAATCACCGCATCCTCCACCCGTACCCCCTGGGCCGTGATTGCTGAAAGAGAGGAAGCGTCTGTAATGTCATACCAGCCGCCGCTTCCAAGCTCCGATTTATAGTAAATCTGGCTCTGCCCCGACTGGGAGGCGGATTCCATGGCAATGTTATAAATCTCATCGTTCAAAGAAGATAGGTAAATGAGGTGCGTGCCGATAATCAATGTGGAATTTTCAATGTCACCGGCTGTAATATGCATCGCCTCCTCCGTGTTAAATACAGCCCTTGTCAGGGACTTATAATTGGCCCCGATTCCCACAGCCGCCGTCATCACTGCCACTGTCAGAACTGCCGCCAGTATCCGCCTTCTTTTTCCCACGTTCCTCACCTCCTTCTATTCCTCATTTGGAACCACAATCTCCGCCGTCAGGGGCTGAAAGGTTCCTGTATATAAAAGCTTTTCCGAAGAATCATAAAATCTCACCTTTAGCTGTCCAAAATCCGTGGTCAGCAAATCAAGATACATAAATTCCTCCGTTATGGGTGTCAGTGCTTCGCTTAAGACGGGGATATCATCAGAGTTCACCACCTGATAATAGGTAATGGGTTCATCCTCCTTCCTGGTAATCTGGAGGGTGGCCGTTCCCAGTGTATCATTGGCTATATATTTATAGGAAGCCACCGCCCGGGTCATGGCCCTATCAATCACCCGATAGCCGCTGGTAATATCCAAATCCCCCTGATACACCTCCGCGTCAATCTCGCATATATCCAAAAGCTCGTCCTCATTGTAAATGTAAAGCTCTGCCGTCTCATAGGATTCAATGTCCAGGGCCAGGTGCTGCAAATACTGGTCCGCTGCCGTTTTCTCCCCGATGCGCGTCCCATCCACATACAACTCAAAGTGAGTTACCTCCAGAGAAAAATCCTCCGGAATATGGATTCCAAGAATAAACACATTGTCCTCCACCTTGGACTGAATATAATAGGTAGCGCCCCGAGCCTTTTCTTCCTCTAAATAGCTGACGCCTCCAAAAGCCCCATTCGCGTCCATATTTTCCCCGGTCATATAGCCAGTAATCCCGCCGCAGGTAAGTCTGTCGAAGGAATACAGTAATTTGCTGTATTCCGCCAGCAAATCCAAAGCCTCCATCTGGGCTTCCTCATAGCTGCTCTGCAAATCCCTTAATTCCTCAAAGGTAAATTCCCCCAGCTGGTTTAAGTGGGCGGATTTCTCCACATCCTCCAAAAGCTCCTCAGCGCTCCTTTTGGCCCCCTCATAAGCATTTCTGGCGGTAATCAGGGTTTCAAAGCCATTGGTCACGCTGTCCGTAAGCTCCTGCTTCGCCGTATCCAGCTCCTGCTTCTTATCCATATATTCCAGTGCTCCGGCATACAGGATGTAAGGGTCATCCTCCACATACCGGGCGCCATCCTTTGCGCCCTTTAGCCATTCCTTGGGAAAACGAATAAACAAAATTCTGTAGCTCCCTGCCCAGGGCGCATCAATGGCCGTAAGAAATAAGTCATATGCCTTTTTAAAAGCGCTTCCATCCACGGCAGCGCCACTGCGAATCTGGTTCACATACCCGGAAACATACCCCATCTTCCCGCCATATTTACTTTCCATCAGGGAATAAGCGGTATTAAGAGCTGTCAGGGATAACTGCGTATCTAGCTTCATATCATAATAGGACTGGTCGTTATTCAAAGTAAAATCCACAAGCTCCGTAAGTGCGCTTCTTGGAATGTCAGCCTCCACGAAGGGATTCTCAAAGGAGTACCCATTGCTGATATCCAGCTGAATCAGCCGGGAAATCTTAGTCTTACTGCTCTCCAGCGTCCGCATCTGTAACGATAAGGTATTCGTCAGATTTTCCACCGCTTTCTCCAGCTTATCAATATCCGCCTGGTTCGCCTCCCCGGTGGCCAGCCTGGCCCGATTTCTCTCCAAAGTTGCCTGTGTATTCGTAAGCGACTCCTGATAAAAGCCAATCTTCTCCTGGCAGATATAGGCCTCCACATAGGCCAGGGACACTTCCTCTCTGGCTGCAAGACCCACGTCGCTTAGTTGATGCTCCAGCTGTTTTATTTCCGTGGTAATGGTAAGGGGCTTGTACTTCCAGTCATACTCATCCATCAGGGAGGGCTTCTCCGGAAACTTAAAACTCAAAAGTGGGGACCAGCGAAAGGTAGACATATTCTTTTTCTTCATTTTAATGGATTTCACCGCCGCTGTATATTTCACTTCCTGAAGCTCAATCTTATTCAAAATCTTCTGATAGTCCGCATCCTTACTGACTGCCAGGCTCTGGGCCTGCTTTAAATTCAATACCTTATCCGCAGCCTTTGCCTTCGGTACGTCCCTTAAGCTCCCGCTTAACAGCAGTCCCGTTGCAAGGAACAGACAAAAAACTCTTTTCCAGCCCTTCACGCCCTCCCCTCCTTTCGTTGTTTATTCCTCCAGAAGATACATGGCGAATGCTCCATCCTTCTCCTTACAGAAAAACGTATACACCACACCCTCCTCCTGAAATATATACAAGTACGTCAGATACTTATCGTCAAACTCCTCCACCGTCACCACCTCATCAAACACATTGGTGGTCTCCATCTCCACCTTCCCGTAGAGCACATCCGCTCCATTGCCGGCAGCAATGGCCTCATGAATGGCCACCGCATCCCACATGGCAGCCTTTGTATTTCCTTCATACTCCGGCTCTCCCAAAAGCGCCTTCGCACTGGCAATATCCTCCACCAGCTGTCCCCTGATATAGAGATGGTCCAAAAAAACATAGACCCCGCTGACACGCCACCCTTCCTCCAGGGAGCCCTCACCGCTTTCGCTTCGGTAGGCCGCCCCGATATCCGGCATAATCACACAGCTTTCCCCCTCCGATTGATAAATCTTTCGGCTTCCGGTATACATCTGAGCCAGGGCAGTGGTATCCTTCCCCAAAAGCTCCTGATACTTAATTTCATCCTTTAAGAAGGTTCCGGTATATATCAGATTCTCGCCGCTGTCAAAAAGCATTCCGCTTCCTTCCATAAATCCACCTGAAAATTCGCCCTCATACTTCTTCATTCCGTCCTGCCGATACAATTCTCCGGTTCCATGGAACAGATTGTCCTTAAATTCGCCGCTGTACATTAAGGCAGTGTTGTCATAATACTGTTTTCCCGCACCGTTGTAGGCATTGGCATCAAATTCGCCTTCGTATACCACATTTCCCTCTTTATTGTAGAGGGTGCCGCTTCCAGTCACCACACCCTTATCCACATCTCCCACGTAAGCCTTGTACCCGGATTTTCCCAGAATACAGACCTTATCGGAGACAAATTTCAGTGCAAAGGAGTTATATTTGTAGGTCCGATAAGGGCTCTCCCTCCTTCCCAGCACCGGCTTGGTGGCCAGAATATAGCAGACACAGCAGATAATCACAATCATAGTCAGCGTAAATGCCAGCTTCTTGCTGATAAGCCAGCCGCCCACCCCATAATAGTCCTTGGAATCCTTTGGCTTGACATCCGTAAGGCTTACAAAAAACTTCCTTAGCCTTACCAACAGGCGGTTTTTGATATAGCTTGGGGTAAGCCACATTTTCAGTTTTGTCAGAAGAGGAGAAACCTTTGACCGTATGGATGCCAAAAATGTCTGAAAAATATTCATCCCAGGCTCCTTTCTTTCCCTCTGTCCGTATTAGCTAAACAGGTGATGGCAAATCTCCTTATTGTTTCCCATATTGAACAACCGCTCACAGGTAAACAAATACCATCTTGCAACGCCGTCCCCGGGGCACTCCTTCAGCACATCCGTAAAATGCATACGTGCCAGATAAAAATCATCCTGGTAAAATAAATCCAGAGCCTTTCCGAAGCGTTCCCCTGTCATTTGCTTCTTCTGCTTCTCTTCCAGGGAGCATGCATCCAACACCTCATATAGGCGGAACCTCTGCTCCTCCCGGGTCTTGATATAGCCGATATAGCGAAGCTCAGCTGTCCGAAGCTTCCCCTTTACCTCCTCTGTAATCACCATACGGATTCCCATCTCCTTCAGCCGAGTGCTGTAGCGGCTTAATGCCTCAAGCTCCGGACAATCCGCAAAGGGATATACGCTCTCGCTGTTTCCGGCCAGTCCGCATACCAGCAAGGCGGTGTGAAGCAGTACAAAGGGATGAATCTCTGCTTCCCGCAACACCCCGTCCTTCATAAGCTCCAGACCGGAGAGAAATGCCCTTTGTGCTCCTGTGGAGCCATCCCGGCCCTTATATACCACCCGCAGCTTGCCAAAATCCCGGTCTCCGTTTAAAAGAACACCGTTCCCGCTTCCCTCTTCCTTTTGCTGCTCCAGAGCTCTCATAAGGAGATTCAACTGTTGAACACCGGCCTGATTTCTCCGTACCGGTATGGAAATCAATTCCATGGTGCCCTCCACCGTGACCACATCTCCCACCCTGAGCTCCTGGATGCTCTCTTTTCCCAGCAGCCCTTCAAAGCCTGCCGGGGAAAATTTTTTATAGTAATGCATGGCATGTGCATTGGCATACTGCTTCAGGGAACAGGATTTTCCCAGACGACACAAGGCGCTTAAAATATATCCCAATTCATTATCGGGAACAAATGATTCTAAGTGTTCCCAATCCCCTCTCATCATGCGCTCCAGCATCCCGTTGATTTTTGAAAGGGGGCGAATCCTCAGATAAAGTGCGCCCAGGAATAGAAAATTAAACACTGCCCAGGCAATCCCACATCCAAGAAGTACCTGCCTTGTCACCTTTTCCATATCCCGATAAACCCTGCCGTCTTCTGAAACAAAATTACTGATTATGCAGAATGCCAGTAATCCCATGGCTGCGCTTATCACAAGAGTCTGGATAGCCAAAGAGGCAAACAGCTTCCGTTTCTTAAATGCCTTAGCAAATAACAGCCACAGCAGCAGACAGCACAGGAGATAAATCCCGGTTATCACAGCCAGCGTAAGCAGACACTCACTGCGAAGGGAGTTTTTCCACCGTTTCTCTGCTATGGCGCTGTCTGTACCCTCCCAGGCTCCCTTATCCACCTGTCGGCCGTCTGCCAGATACAGCTTTCCTCCTCCATCGGCCACATACAGGATTCCTTCCCGGTACCATGCTTCTTCTGGCACAATATTGGCTTCCATCTGAAATCTGTCCTTTATAAGCTGGCTGTTTCCCTCAGTCAGGGGGTATTGATAAATCAAAACGGTTCCGCTCCCATCCACTATGCCAGTGATGGCTGCCGTGTCTTCTCCCAAACTGAAATCCGTTACCCGAAAAGCTGCTGCAGGCAATAACCGCCACAGCTGCTGCTTTTTTCCTTCCGTGAAGTGGTATACCGTAAGTACCGCCTGGGTCCCCTGACTGTCACAGGTCAACACATAGGAGTCCTCTTCCTTTTGCAGATACGCTTTGGCCTGTTCCGGGCCGATATTTTTTCTGTATACAAAGGCCGTCCCCATCAGCAGTATATACAGGAGTACAAGGCCTGCAATCCTCATTATCTTTTTCATTTCAAATTCTCCACCCCCTATTGAAGCAATGATTCTGTGCCAATCTCCTTTATGGACTGCCGGAAAATATCAAAGAGGGAAACGTCTCCCAAAAACAGCTTCATCAGCAGCATGATTACCACCAATACCGCCAGCACAACACTGATTCCCACCAGTACCCGAAAGGCCTTATCCTTCCGCTTCTCCACCTGCCTCCTTAATTTTGCTTTGACAGACTCCTTCTGCCCTATGACAGTAACCATCTGAATATCAGAAAGCAGCTCCAAAAAGCTCTGATAGCACCCCTTGGAAAGCTTTGCAGTAAGGAGGCTGATGCCCAAATCATGCTGCCTCTGCTCCTGCCTTAGCAGTTCAAGAAGCAGCTTTGCACACCGGTTGGCACACATAGCTTCCGTGATTTCTCCCGTATACTCCTTTAGATTCAGCAAATATCCAAAATGGATACTTCCATCCCCGGCCAGGGATACCTGCTCCTGATTAAGCATCAGATACAGAAGGGGCCAGGCGATACCGGAGGTCATGCAGCTTACCACCAAATCCTTCCAAATCTTTTCCCGGTTCCCGCATCTATGCTCCACCACACTTAAATAGTATCTGGTAATGGTTCTGGGCTCACTGTAGGGAAACAGAAAGCAGAGGCTGTCCTGATGGGAAAAGCACTCATATTCATTTGTCTTTAGCATCTCTCTGGCCACTGTGCGATTTTTCACCAGCAGGACCGTATAGTAAGCAGTTATCCCACCCCCCACCGTCTTACAAACACAGGCTGTATTTGTCTCATTGTTGCAGACCTCCTGGATACAGGAAAGCTGCCGGCTTTTGGCATTCAGTATCATGAAATCCCCTCCCGGGAAATCTGTTTACTTACAATGGCATATACATAGGCGCCAATCTGAGGCTTATCCGTACAGTAAATATGAAGCTCGTATACCCCTTCCTTACCGGGAGCCGTATACACACCGGCACCGGTGACCTCGCCGCTTCCGTTCTCCGTAAGCTCATAGCTTAAAGGACAAGGCTTCATGTGCTCAAATTCCACCTCAAAGAAATAGCTCTCCCTGGCTCCCAGACGGACGGTGGGCGTCCGGGGAACAATCCGCATATTTTCTGCTACCTCCCAGCTGTCACTTTCCTTAGGCGACGTAAATTTCACTGCCACCCAGTTTACCAAAAGTACAATGCTCTTCTGCTCTCCTAAGAGCTTTGCGGCTATCTGAAAGCTCCCCTTCTCATGAAACACCTTCACCGCCGTTGCCACATTCATCAGCTCTTCCCCTTTGAATAATCCCTGGCTGCCGTAGATGGTGCACTGAGTGATATCTTTAAGAGAGGCGTCCTCCTCCAGACAGGAAATACCCAGGTCTACATACACATTTCCTTTGCCCAGCCCATGCATAATCTCCTCTGAAAAGCACACATCTCCCTTTTTCATATTGTTTTTCAAGGGTATCTCCAGGGTGCCACTGGCCATTAAGGAGGGCTGTCTTACGCTGGCTGTCTCAGAAACTGGACGGTTTTCCCCCTCCTCCCTTTGGGGCAAATTAAGGAGCCGCTCCGGCTTTCGGAAATAAGCCACATACTCGTTGTGGTGATTTACCTGTGCCGGTGTATGGATATAATTTTTTACCTCCTTATCTCGTACCTGCTGAATCAGATAAGCCACATCCGTTCGAATCAATGTGAATTCTGCCAGCAGAATGCCCTGCTTCATCGGCCCCATGCCGCGCATTTCCAGATTCAGCTTTCCGATTTCCCGGGCTGCTATTTCTTCCGGACTGCTATCTGAAAGCACAAGCTTTAAGTTGATGTCCGACCGAATGGGAACGTTCTCTCCTCCCACAACCAGCTTCATGGAATCACCTCTGGAAATCAGGCTGCTCTCCTCAAGCTCTGTATGCTCAGCCTTCAGCCAGTATTCCTTTTCAAATATTTCACTTTCCCTCAGGGATATGTCCGAAAGAGCCAGAAGAAGCTCATGACCTCCTTCCTCCGTGGTGAGGGAGGGAATCTGCAAAAGCCCTTGCAGGGACAGTTTCTTCTCCTCAGCCGAGTTTTTCTTCACCTGAAGCACCAGCTTCACCTCTTTGCCTTTGGCCACAATGGAAGGCATGCGAAGGCTCACCGTATAATCCGGGGTATCCGAGAGCACCTCCTCCAATAAAAATTCATCCCCCAGGACAAACTGCGCCTCCTGTGGCTCCTTGTCCTCAAGAAACAGCTGGTATTCCTCATGAATCCGGTTGCACTGGTATTCCTCACCGTCTCCTGCAGCTTTGGCACAGTACACCGGATGTACGTCCTCCTCCTTATAGCGGATGTACAGCGCCGCCTCCTGACTCTTCAGCTGTTCAAAGCCCTGGATGGAGGACAGCTTATATACCACGGATTTCTCAATGACAATCTCTCTGCCCTGCTGGTCCATGGCCACCCCGCTCTCCACCAGAATGGACAAATCATCCAGGTTAAAGACGCTTAAACCGCAGACCACACCGGAGCCAAACATAAGATTATTAATAAAACGCCGCTTATTGTTCATGTACTGCTGCTCTGCCATGAAATCCGTAGAGGTCAATACCTTTCCCGCATAATACCGATTCCTTTCAAAAGGAAGCAACTGATTATTTTTCACTGTTTCCACCCACCTGTTCCTCTGGTTTGTATCTTTCGCCTCATTTCGACCTTGTTCGACATATTGTAAGCATAGCATATTTTTTCATTCTATTTTCTGCTTTTCGCACTCTTTTTCTTCCACTCACACCTTTTTTCATTTTAATCTGATTTTAAAAAATAAAAACTATCCCCGGCTATTCCGGGTTGATTTCCAAAGATATCCGGCTGTAAAATACCCCGTTTTCAAACTTAAACTCTGCACTGCCATCGTATTTCTCTGCCGTGGCCGCAACACTGATAAGGCCTATACCTCCTCCATCCTCCGTATGCTTATCCACATTCCAGAACCCGTTGTCCCCCTGCCGTGCCCGTCGATAAGACACCTGGGGACTGCTGTTTTCCAAAAGTACGGCCAGGGTACTGTTTACCACGCCCATTTTCAGACGGATGAAGGCCGGGCCACTCTGCTCCTTACAGGCACGAATGGCATTTTCCAAACAATTTCCTAAAATCACGGTCATATCGGCATCCTCAATGCCGGTCTTCTCAAGCCTCACCTTTACATGGCAGGCAATCCCCCGGCTTCTGGCCTCTCCAATATAGTATTGAAGCAGGGCGTTTACCGCTGGCTCTATACAAAAGTTCTCCGCCTCCTGGTTCTTCATGGCCACATTCATATTGTAAAGATACTGCCTGGCCTCCTCCACCTTCTGCTCCGCCAGGAAATTCGCCAGCACCCGAAAATGATGTCGGATATCATGCTTCATCCTTCGCATCGCCTCCATATCTCCCCGAATGGCCTCATAGCGAAGCTTTTGAATATTCAGCTGGTGCTTGTAATCATTTTGATAGAGCACCTTGTCTACCTCCCAGAAAATGTACCAGTAAGTGGTACACAAAAATATCGTGCCGAAGAGATATCCAAGACCATAGGGCAGATATATCACCAAACTCACCGATTCATCAAACACCTCAATGGCGGGCCCAATGCTGGCTACGAATACCCCATAGAGAACCGTAAGAATCACCGCCATTGTCAGCCGGCTGTATATCTCCCGCATACTGTGCCGCATCAGGTATGCACCAAACCGCTTTCTCATGAAAAATGCTGCCGTCGGGAAGGTCACTGCTGTGGAAACAGCATACAAAAGTACAACCTCCCGGGAATAAAGCTCCTGATTGTAAAACCAAAAATAGACAAACAAATTCACTGTCATATGTTCAATGATTCCGTAGGCGACAGTCAAAAGCAGCGCCAGCAGCCGTTTGCACAGCTCTGTACGGACAGCCAGAGCGCATAATATAATGCCCACAAGGATGCAGACTGCCATATATCCATTGGCAGACACCGACAAAGCAATCCTCTCTTCTTTGGAGCAAGCTTCCATGGAGTATCCCATGCGGTTTAACTGAAGCTGTAATAGTCCCGGCAAGCCTGCTGCCATACCCAAAACCATTGCGGTAAAAATGACTGCTGTCCGCTTATATCCCCAGCGGAACTGCTGCGGCCGGAAGGGAAGCAGACACAGTACCATACAGGGAAATATCTGCAAAAAAAATCCCGTCATATAGCGTAAAAAATCAATCATAGTACCTCCTCTTCTGCAACCGAGCCAAAAATATATTCCCGGTATCTCCTTCGGATATCAGCGCGTTCTTTTCGGCTCAACAACACAATTTCTCCGTTCTTTAAGACACATTGGTCTGCATCCATCCGTTTGATAAAGCTCATATTCACACACATCCCCCGCCGGATGCTCAAAAATCTCCCATCCATCTGTTCAATCAGCGCGGAGGTGTTAAGATTCACGTGGAGTACATGATTGTCAATGAAAATATCCGTTCCGTTGTTCCGGCTCTGAAGATAGGAGATTTGGCTGAACCTGAGCCTGACCATATTTCTTCCCTGGGCCACTTCCAGATAGCGGATCTTCCCTTTTTTCTGTCGGTATCGGTCCAGGGCAGTGCCAAGCTGCTCCAAAGTCACCGGCTTGACCAGATAGTGCAATGCCTGAATCTGGAAAGCCTCCACCGCAAACTCACGACTGGTGGTGATGAACACAAGCTCCAGCATGGGAGACAGCTTTCTCGCTGCCCTGGCTGCCTCTATTCCGCTCATCCCGTCCATATAGATATCCATAAATACCATATCATAAGCTCCGGAGTCTTTTCTCAATTCCTCCAAAAATGCCTCCCCGCTTGTGAAATGATGAATTTCACATGTTTCGGAAGGACTGTTCTGTCCACATTTCTCAAGCTGCCTTTTTATCAGGATACATTCTTCTATCTCATTATCACATACCGCCAGTCTCATCATTTTTCTTCCTCTTACGCTTTTATTGCTAAATTTCTGTCTCTATTATAAGAGGATTCTGTTTTTCGCCGGCAACCGTTTACCGCTATTTTTTGCCACTCACCCTGATTCCCCATCCATCCTGCCCGGAGGGCTTTTAAATCATAAGGAAGTTCAAAGAGCATTCCTATGATATAAAAAAGCAGTCCGGGCATATGCAATGGATTTGCCATGCCGCAGGACTGCTTTTTAATTTCTATGTATGTTATTCCCTGGAAATATTCAGCACCTTCTCAAATCCGGTGATGGTGAACACCTCCCAGACAATCCCTGGTACATGAATGATGTTCATGCTTCCACCTTTGGACTGGGCCGTCTTATGCCCCAGAAGCAGTGCCCTTAAACCCGCACTGGAAATGTATTCCACCTTCTCAAAGTCCAGAATCACATTCCGGCCCTTCTGAAATGCTTTCATAATCTCTGTCTGAAGATCCCCACTGGTGTTGGTATCCACCCTGCCGCTTATTGATATCCGAATTTCATTAAGGGT
This sequence comes from uncultured Lachnospiraceae bacterium, assembly GCA_948665105.1. GTDB lineage: Bacteria > Bacillota > Clostridia > Lachnospirales > Lachnospiraceae > 14-2. The sequence continues at coordinate 11,906 of CAPNGW010000009.1, read as the reverse complement.
GCTCTGTGTGGTAAGTTCCATATTTTCCTCCCTTGTAGATAATAGAATATGTGGTATTTTGCTTTTCTGTTTTTTTATTGTAACGATTTCTTTTCTTCTTGTAAAGTATTTTCCATGAATATTCCCTGCCTCACATCTCTTTCATGAATCACAAAGCTTTCCCAAAATCATATAATATACCGTACCAAGTATAAACAAGGAGAACAATCAATATGCCTGAATATATGGAAAATGATATTGAAACAACTGACATCGGTCATCCGGGACCACACGATGGAACCTGCCCGGCCGAAGGCTTTCAGAAAGTAAATGTCTGTGTTCCCGTTACGGTTACTCCCTTTGCCCACACTGGCTCCACCAAAATCAAATGCTGGGGTGACCCTGTGGTCATTGCCGGTGACAAAACCTGTGCCGGCAAGAAAAACGGAGTCTGCACCTTTACCATCAGCCAGACCCTCTGTGTGGAGGTTCCCGTAAAATTCGGCGCCACCGCCACCGTTGGCGATACCTTTGTGGATTGTCTCGGAGCTGCCTCTTATGATATCTGCACACATTGCAATGAGTATCGGGAAGACGAAAAAGAAGAAGGCTATGAGGAATAGAGACTATTTTTTGTGCTGATTTCCATTATCGGGTGCTTTTCTCCTGATAATTTTTGACAGAAAATCCACCGGCTCTCCTTGAGAGGGCCGGTGAACACCTATTGAGAACCTCCACGTTAAATCTTGGTAACCCATGTCAGAATCTCTCCCTGTCTTCCTCACAGTGGTAATCCTTATCCTCCTGCCGCAAAAGCTCCAGCCGGTTTAAAAACATGGCATACTCTTTCTCTCTTCCGGCAAACCATGCCAGATCTATTTCCTTTTGCTGGTTCAGTCCCACCTTACGCACTGCGGCAAGAGCCGCCTCCTTTTGACTCATCTTATCCGGCCTTACCGTCTGACAATTTGCCCCGTCCATGGTATCATAGCCCCGAAATGCCTGATTAAAATCCATCAGCGGATGGAGGTACAGGGGACGATTTGTCTCATTATCCACATAAAATCCCCAGTTCCCCCAATGCCGGTCGGTATTTCCCACCAGATAATCCAAAATATTCATCATATAAAAAGAATACGCATCCAGCGAAAGGACATATGCCATCCCATCCAGCTCCCGGTTGACAGCAAAAATTTCAAAGGCTTCCCGGGACGCAATGCTGTACTTTAGAGAGGTCATGATATCACTGACCGAGACCGGTTCTCCTTCAAAAATCCCCTCCTGATACGTCACCTGGCGGCACCGAAAGCACTGGCAGATGCGGCTGGCCAGCACCTCATTTTCCACCGCCTCTCTTTCGCCGTCTTTCATTAAAACAAATCCATTCTTTTCCCGCAGCCAAGCCTTTGGAAAACAGCCGTTGGTGGACAAATCCGGCACCAGCTCCTGATTTTCCACGGTCATCTGCCTGCCTCTTAATGAGACATCCACAAAAGCGTTGCTTAAATGATTTTCATAAAGATTTATGTCAGAAAAGCTGACGGGCTCATTCTCTTCCTTCACCCAGAAAATATCCGTCAAAGAGAGGCAGTGATAGGACAGGGCAATCCCTGCCCGGTCCCGGTCCGTAACGGCCTGGGCTGCTCCGATACTGTTTAAAATTTCCTTGGCATATTTGCGATCCAGGGTCAGAATTCTAGTGGCACACCAGTAATAAAAATTCGTAATATTGTCTACACAGGTATCCAAGTCATCTGTAGTCTCTTCCAGATACAGATTCCATGGCAGAAAATCCTGTTCTAAAATCCGGCAGCTTCCACGGGTACCAAGCTTTGCCACGACGCGATTTCCATGCATTATCTCATATTTGTATGCTTCCATCCGATACACCCCCTTGCAGCAAATCATTACTCATATTTTCTCATATCATTTCATAAAACACAAGTATAGGACGTAAAAGATACATCATGTGCTTATGGTAACCACCTGTGTCCCAAAATCAGCCACCTATTGTAAATCTGTTGAAAACAGCAGATACTCTCCCTATAATGGTGTCAAAGAGGAGGTGGTCCTGTTGCAGGTGGAAGTAAAAATAGACGATTCCTACAAGGAGCCAAAGGTAATTATTTTGACAGCTTCCATGTCAGATGAAGTCAACCGCATTGTAAGCAAGCTGTCAGAAAACCATTCACAAATTATTTCTGGAAGCAGCGAAGAAAAAATTAAGGTGCTGGAGCAGAGTGAGCTGATTCGCATCTATGCCGGCAACAGCAAGGTATTTGCAGTGACAAAGGATGGAGAATATACACTGCGCCTGAGGCTTTATGAAGTGGAAGAACGGTTATCTCCCAATCAGTTTATCCGTATTTCTAATTCGGAGATTATTAATCTGAAAAAAGTCGTGCACTTTGATTTGAGCTTTGCCGGTACCATTTGTGTCAAATTGTCCAATGGAACAACAACTTATGTCTCAAGACGATACGTACCTAAAATCAAAAAAATATTAGGAATATGAGGTGAGCATTATGAAAAAGAAGATATTTTTGCGCAGCATTTCAGGCTTTCCCCTGGGGCTGTCCATGGGATATGTAATCTCAATCATCCTTTCTCTCATATGGGCCAAGGGCTATTATTCTCCCTGTGCGCCTGAGTTGACCGCTATGGTGGGAAGTGAAATCCATGCGGTTATATTGCAGGCGCTTTTATACGGAATATTGGGGGCTGGATTTGGCGCAAGCTCCGTAATATGGGAAATGGAAGCTTGGGGGCTGGTGAAACAGACTGGAATTTATTTTTTGATTGTCTCCGTCATTATGATGCCTGTGGCTTACATTTCGTATTGGATGGAGCACAGTGTAAAAGGAGTTTTACGCTATTTCGGGATTTTTGCTTTCATTTTTATCATCGTGTGGATGATTCAGTATGCCAGAGCCAGACGCCATGTTAAAAAGATGAACGAAGCCTTGTACAAAAGGCAGGGAAATGAAAATGAGCCTGGCTAATTGATTGTCTCTGCCCAGGCATCAAAAAGAAGCTTAAAAGACAAGAGAAAGGACACATAGTCTGATAATTGTATGCCGTATATTACCCTATGTGTCCTTTCCCTGACTCATCCCCGGAGTACGTGAGAAACCAATGGTGTGATATATTCCTTGGATGAAATATCAAAGGAGCCTGCCAGGGCTTTTTCCATTTCTCTTTCCCACGGACTTTTGTCCTTCTTGTGCCTCACCATAAAAGTAAATACCTTCATCATCAGCTTATCTCCCAAAGACATTTTTTCATAGCGCAGCCCACTTTGCATATAAAAGTGTGGAATATGCTCTGCTTCATCCGCCGTAAAATTGTTTTTCCAGGCCTCCTCTATCATGCCTTTTGCGGTATTGGGAGTAGCGCCTGTGGCGAACACAATAAGCCTTGTGGCTTTGCTTTCTTTGAAAAGCTCTTTTGCCTTTTTCAGTCCGACCACGAAGCCTGCATGAAACCGCCCACCGAAAATAACGGTTTCATAGCCGGACATGGTCTCTCTTGATACCTCTTTGAAATCCAGGGCCTGGCAATCCAGCTCCTTTGCAATCATTTCCGCATATTGCTTTGTAAATCCCGTAATGCTTTTATAGGTGACTAAAATCTGATGATTCATTCCTTTCCCTCCAATGCGATTTTTAAAAATGCCTGATAGGCCTGCTCCTGTTGGCAGAAAATATCATCAGCTGAAATTCCCGAAGAAGTAACCGAAAAAATTGTGCCAATACCAATGGTATAAATCAGCATATTTAAGTGCAGCCGCCTGGCTGCTTCCACAGTGATATCCAGGTCTTTTGCGATGATTTCGGCAACGGCAGGATTTGTCTCTGTACGATAAAGGTCATCAAGGGAAGAAACATTTTCCCGCTGCTGAAACAGATACAGTCTGAAAATATGCGGCTCTTCCTTTGCAATCCTTATGTATGCGTGTCCTGTGCTTTTGAACAAATCATTTTTGTCCACAGATTTGCTTATATAATCCTGAATAAAAGCTCTGGCCTTCTCTGCCACATCGTTTCGTAAGCCTTCCATATTCCGGCAATAGCTGTAAATGGGCTGTACCGAGCAGCCCAGGCTCTCCGCAAGGGCTTTCACCGTCACCCGTTCCATTCCGTCCCTTCGAGCTATCTCAAAGGCGGCATCCACAACCATCTCCTTAGTAATTCTCTGCTTTGGCATTCCATGCTCCCTCCCTGAACAAAATTTCAGATTTGCATAACGCAGTTATATAATTATTTTATATAACTTCATTATATAATATTGAGGAACAAAAAGCAATACCAACTTTTATCAGCAGGTGGATGATGCCGAAAGCCCCTTTCGATTCCAGTATCAAAGGCATTGCGGCGTCTGCAAAACCAATCAACCTGACTTCCCACGATTCCGACTCTTTTCAAAGCCTCTCGGATTGCCATTCCACCCAAATCTGCTGTTTTAAATCCTTTCAATATTTCTACTAATTTTATAAAATAATTTACTATTGTATTACAATCGCTTGCTATATGAATACAATGGTGATATAATGTAATTAAAAAAACAGAAAGGAAATATTATTATGGCACAGGCAACGATAACCGCACGGGTAGATGAAAAGGACAAAGCCTGTTTTGATAAGTTTTGCTCTAATGTTGGATTAAATACGTCCACAGCTATCAATCTTTTTGTGAAAGCAGTTTTACGTGAAAACAGAATACCTTTTGAAATTTCACAGTCCTCTGATCCATTCTATTCAGCAGAGAATCTTGCATATATAAAAAAATCTGTACAAGAATTGCGGGATGGCAAAGGTACTGTGCACGAACTGATTGAGGTGGACGATGAGTGAGAAGATATGGTCTGATGACGCATGGGCAGATTATCTTTACTGGCAGACACAGGACAAAAAGACAGTGAAACGAATCAATCAGCTCATAAAAGATATTGAACGAAATGGCTGTATGGAAGGGATCGGAAAGCCAGAGCCTTTGTCCGGTGATTTGCAGGGCGAGTTCAGCCGGCGCATCAACGATAAAGATAGTTTTGATTCTTTCTACCAGATAGCCTGCCGATTTTTGCATAAATGAGATAAAGGCAAACCCTGTTATCATACCGAAAGTCAATGCCAGCAGAATATTGGGCAGTGCAAGAAGAAAGCCTTCCCCAAACAGCATATTGCGAACCTGTCGTTCTTCCGTACCAATGGATTCTAACATAGACAATTCCTTCTTACGGCTTACAATGCTGCTAATCACCGTGTTAAATTTGTCCGGCCTCCTCAATTTCTCTTTCGCGCAATGTGGACAGTGACAAATCTTCATAATCATAAAGCAATGTTCGCAATGCTGCCTCTACCTGCTCTCCGTTTTTCTCATAATCTTCGACTGATATGGAGAATGAGGCCGTTGCATTCATAGCTTTCCATAATTTCTCCACTCAAATTAACATTTGGCCGTTCAATTTCATAATCCATTGCTATTTGATGGGCTATGGTGGTAAAGGTAGACGCAGGGACACCTGTAACACCGTTCATTCGCACAAGCGCCTATTCTGCTTATATCTGGCATCCCCAGGAACGAATAATATCAGGCGGGTAAAATGTGTATTTGTTTCCCATAAAGTAATGGCGGCAGAGATTTCTCCCTGCCACCTGTTTATCAATCCAATCAGGGAAACAATCTCATAATCTCCCTGAAAATCGTTGGATTTGTACTGCTTTTCATCAGTTTTAAACACGCCCACGGTAAAATCCTTGACTGCTCCCAGCGCGCTGACGCTGGCCAGCTTAATCTGCTCCTTAAGAGCAATCTCTTTGACTTTCCCGAGGATTTCTTCACCCTTGTCGATTCTCACTATAATGGTATTGTTGAATTTTCTGTAGTCCATGTTCTGTTCCCTTTCTTTCACAGATAATGTAAAAGTCACCTGGCAAACCAGTTATCAATTAAAATACACCAGCTCATCCTCCGGCTTTTGGGCAGGCTGTACGTCCAGGGCGTACAGTACCGGGCCTTTCCCCTTGTATTCCATGGCAAATTCCACCTTCATTTCAGCGGTAATGGTAATCCAGGACTTGTGAGGAATCTCATCCGCTTTGTCGCTCTTACACTTAAATCCGATAAAGGTAACATCGTCCGCACAGCAGGTCATGGCAAAGCGTCCCGGGATAAACACGCCCTTCTTAAGCTTACCCTCCGGGCGGTACACCAGTCCTAAAAAGCGTACCTTCCTGCCCGCATATTTTTTCGGCTCCTCCAGGGCATCCATGTACCAGATGCCGTAATCCATGTCAGTAATATCAATGATATCCTGATTCAAATCGTAGGGAAGCTCCTCCATGAAGTCCTCGTCCACCGTGCCGTCTGCACGTTCATAGGCAATCTGGGCCTTGCGGTTTCTGGCCTTCACAATCCGGCGGAACTTGCCCTTGGGGGTATCGTCGTCACAGCGGTTGAAAATCACCACGTCCGCCGCAAAAAGCTGCTCCATAATCATGGTGCGCATATTGGCAAGGTACACCTCAAAGGTGGTGGCGTCCACGGTAGCCAGGGACTGGACCAAAAGCCAGCCCTTTGGCATGGTAAGCTCCAAAAATGCAGCCATCTCCCAGGTTCCGTTGTACTCGATAAACACCTGGTCCGGGCGATAAGTCTCCTCCAGCTTTTTGAAGGTGGTATCATTGAACTCTTCCTCCTTTTCAATCGTCACCAGCTTGGTGTTGACCCTAAGAAGTTCACTCTCGTCGTACTCCACATCGCCATCCTCACAGACAATCAGAAGGGTCTTTGCCCCCTCTCCAAAATCATTGTCAATGAGTGTATTGAGAATCAGGCTGGTCTTGCCGCTGTCCATAAATCCGGTAAATAAGTATACAGGTACTTCCATTTTAGCTCTCCTCCGCTTTCTTAAATGCCGCCAGGCTTATGCCCGATACCCTCAAAGCTTTGACATTCAGGGATTGCGCTTACGCCAGTCCAAACAGGCCATTCAGCTTTTCTTCTTTCAGATTCGTCCCAATCACACAGAGCCGCCCGGTGTAATCCGGCTCTCCGTCTCTAAGCTCATATTCCCCGTCCACCATGTCAAAATAAATCCAGCCGCCATTCTCAGAGGGAACCATGCCCTTGGCACGAAGAATCACGCCGTAGTCTTCTGTATCACAGAAGGCCTTCATGGCATTCTCAATAGTCTCTCTGGTAAATATGTGAGGCGTCTCTACTCCCCAGCTTGTAAATATCTCGTCTGCATGGTGGTGTCCTTCATGGCTGTGGTGATGATGATGTTCATGCTCATCGTGATGACAGCCACAGGTGCAGTCCTCCCCATGCTCATGATGATGCTCATGCTCGTGATGTTCGTGCTCATGATGATGCTCATGGCAGCCGCAGGCCTCCCCGTGCTCGTGATGATGCTCGTGCTCATGCTCGTGATACTCATGCTCATGATGGTGCTCATGACAGCCGCAGGTGCACTCTTCCCCATGCTCATGATGATGCTCATGCTCGTGATGGTCATGGTGGTGCTTCTGCTCCTCCATCAGCTCTTCCTGCAAGGATTTCTTCTCATCCACCAGCTTATAAATCTGCTTCCCGTTAATCTCATCCCAGGGGGTGGTAATCACCGCTGCCGTATGATTCTTCTCCCGGACCGCCTGCACTACTGCCTCCAGCTGCTCCGGCGCTGCCTTCTGGGTCCGGCTTAGTACAATCACCGTTGCATATGCAAGCTGGTTATTGAAAAACTCTCCGAAGGAGCGCATCTGCTTTAAGGCCTTTAAGGTGTTCACTACCGTAATCAGACCGCAGAGCTTTACATCCTGCTCTGCCTCCAAATCCGTTACCGACTTCATCACATCGGACAGCTTCCCCACACCGGAGGGCTCAATGAGGATTCGGTCCGGGTGGAAGCGCTCAATGACTTCCCGGAGATTTTTTCCGAAATCACCTACCAGAGAACAGCAGATACAGCCGGAATTCATCTCGCTGATTTCAATGCCGGAATCCTTTAAAAAGCCGCCGTCAATGCCGATTTCGCCAAACTCATTTTCAATGAGGACAAGCTTCTCCCCCTGAAAGACCTCCTCCAGCATTTTTTTGATAAATGTCGTCTTCCCGGCGCCTAAAAAGCCGGATATAATATCAATTTTTGTCATGTCAATCTTCCTCCTTCTTCTCGCGGACCAGCCCTTTGTTTACCAGAAATACCGGCCGGTAGGACAGCTTTGCCTTCCGCAGCCCTTCCGCTCCGGTGTCTTCCTCCCGGTTCACATACTGGAAGCCCTGGACCTCATGCTCCACAAACTGCTGATTAATCATGGGATAGGCTCCCTGAATATCCGCAAAAGCCTTCTCGATATGAACCACGAAGGTATCGGGATTCAGAGGCTCACCTATGGTAAAGGCCACCACCTCTCCATCCACGCGGATGAGGCCTCCCACCAGCCCCAGCTCCTCCCGAAGCCTAAGTGCGTTTAAGGTCACACACATCTCATCCCGCTTCTCCTCGTCACAGTCATCATCTCCATGGGGACACACATGCTCTTTGCGCCACTTCATGGCCATGGAGAAGCAATCCTCCTGATTCTCCTCTGTAATCCTCTCATAGCTCCAGTTGGGGTACGTTCTCTTGAAATTGTTGATATGATTCCGCTTGCCGTGGAGCTTTTTGCCCGCCAGGGTAGTCAGCTTCTCCGTCTCATAGACGTAATCCGCAGAATCCCGGTCATATTCAATGACAAACCGGCCCGGATACCATTGCTCCAGCAGCTCAAATTCCGGCTCCTGGACCAGGTGCATCTGAATCTCTTTTTCCTGCTCTTTGAAATACGCAAACATCACATCCAGAGCCTTCTTGATATTCTCCGGCTCCCCGGCAGGAAACGTAATACTCATGCCGTCGTCCTCCCGGTAGCTTCGAAACACCAACGCATCCTCCACCACAGCAAAATCCGTGGGGAAAAAACGACTCCACAGATAGACATTGGCAAAAATCAGTTCACAGCTGCGATGTGTCTTTTTCTCAAGATACCGGTCAATTAACGGTTTGTCCTCCAGTTCAATTTTCTTAAATGGTATTTCCATATAAACTCCTTTCCTCTGTTTTGCCGAATGGCATTAAGGTATACCCGAAGGGTGCTTCTCTACTCTGCAAACTGCATCTGGTACAAATGGGAATAGATTCCTCCTCTTTGAAGCAGCTCTGCGTGGGTACCCGACTCCTCAATTCCATTGTCGGTAAGAACCAGTATTTTTTCTGCATTCTTTATGGTAGACAACCGATGTGCAATCACAAAGGTGGTCCGGTTTTTGGCCAGCTTTTCCAGGGACTCCTGCACAACCTTCTCGCTCTCGTTGTCAAGGGCGGAGGTGGCCTCGTCAAAAATCAGGATGGGGGGATTCTTTAAAAACACCCGGGCAATGGACAATCGCTGTTTCTGTCCGCCGGAGAGCTTCACGCCCCGCTGGCCGATATCCGTATCGTATCCATCCGGCAGGCTCATGATAAAATCGTGGGCGTTGGCATTTTGGGCTGCCTTCACAATCTCCTCAAAGGTGGCATGAGGCTTTCCGTAACGGATGTTGTCCGCCACCGTCCCCACAAAGAGGTATACATCCTGCTGTACAATTCCGATATGGTCCCGAAGACTTTTTAGCTTAATATCCCGAATGTCCTTTCCGTCAATGCGAATGGTGCCGCCGGACACATCGTAAAACCGGGGGATCAGGCTGCACAGGGTACTTTTTCCGGCACCCGAGGAGCCTACCAGCGCCATGTAGGAGCCGGCCTCCACCTTAAGACTGATGTGATTCAATACCTTTTGGCTGTCCTCCTCATATTGGAAGGATACATCCTCAAAGGAAATATCCCCCTTGACGCCTTTTAGCTCCACGGCGGCGGGACGGTCCACAATATCCGGCTCTATGGCCATCATTTCCATAAAACGCTCATAGCCGGAATAGCCGTTCTGGAACTGCTCCGTCAAGGTAATCAGTTTCCGCACCGGCTCCGTGAAGGTATTGATATACAAAAGAAAGGTAATCAAATCCGTCACATCCACCTGCCCCTTTGTGATGAGCACGGCGCCAAACACCAGCACAGCAATGGTAATCATGGTGGTAAAGGCACCCAGGCCGGAATGATAGCCTGCCATGTAAAAGTAGCTGTTCTTCTTGGCGGAGAGAAAGCCCTGGTTGCCCTCCTCAAACTTGTGCATTTCCACATTTTCATTGGCAAAGGACTTGACCACCCGAATCCCCGACAGGTTATCCTCTATCTGGCTGTTGATATCCGCAATCTTCGCCCGGTTCCGCTTGAAGGCCCGTTTCATCTGCTTGTTGAAATATGCCGCATACACCAGCATCACAGGAATGAATGCAAAGGCAATGAGAGTCAGCTTCACATCAATGGAAATAAGGATTACGAAGGAGCCCACAATCTTGATGACAGAAATCACCAAATCCTCCGGTCCGTGGTGAAGAAGCTCGCTGATGTCAAACAAATCGCTGGTTATGCGTGACATAAGCTGCCCCACCTTCTGATTGTCAAAGAAAGAAAAGGACAGCTTTTGATAATGGCCGAAAATTTCGGCCCGCATATCGTACTCAATCCTCGCTCCCATCACGTGTCCGAAATTGGTGATAAAATAATTGCAGAAGCACTCCACCAGCACCAGGGCCAGCATAAACAGTCCCAGCTTTACTATCTGCTGCATGGCAAGAGAAGGTTCCTCAAAAATCACTTCCCCTGTAATATAGCGTACAATCAGCGGGATTACCAGCGTAATGGCCGCCCCCAGGATGGCAAAGAACATGTCCGCCAAAAACAGTCCCCGGTACGGCTTGTAGTAAGCCACTAATTTTTTTATCGTATGGTTCATTGCACTACCACCTTTCTGAAATCAATTAATTATTATAGCATATTTTCCCATTTTGTGCTATTCTTAATATAAATATTTTTTTCAGGAGGTGCCTTTTATGAATCATAAAAAAACCTGTTACGAAAAAACAGCCGGTACAATCATTAAGAATCTTAAAAAACGCCAGATGGAGGGGTATTATTGTGATAATTCAGCGGAAGCGGTAAAGCTGGCCTGCTCCTTCTTAAAGGAAGGGGACATTGTATCCTTCGGCGGCTCCATGACACTGGAGGAGACCGGGCTTTTGCCCCTGCTCAAGGAAAAGAAGGACATAGAGCTTCTGGACAGAGCCACGGCCTCCACCCCAGAGGAGCGTGATGCCATCCAGGCCAAGGCCTTTACCGCTGATGCGTATTTCATGAGTACCAACGCCATCACCCTGGAGGGGGAGCTTTTAAACATTGACGGCAACGGTAACCGGGTGGCCGCCCTGATTTGGGGACCCAGACAGGTGATTGTGGTAACCGGTATGAACAAGGTGTGCTCAACCCTGGAAGATGCGTATCATAGAGTTAAGGATATCGCCGCACCCAGGAACACCATCCGCTTAAACAGGGATACCCCTTGTACTTCCACCGGAAAATGTGAGAACTGCTACAGCCCCAACAGCATTTGCAGCCAGACCGTCATTACAAGGCGATGCCAGACCCCCGGGCGGATTAAAATCATTTTAGTCGGCGAAGAGCTGGGGTACTAATTGAAAGGGCATGGGGAAGCTTCACACCAGTGGGCTGTCCATCCTTGCCATGGAACATGAACATTATCCATAATCAGGCCGGCAGCTCTTCGGTGGGAGGCTGGCAATGCTCTCCCCTGCATACATAGAAGGTATTCTTGTTCTCATGCAGGGGAAAGTCTTTGGCCTGGGGAACCAAAGCAGTCATGGATTTCTGATTTTCCGGGGTGATGACCAGAGCGTCCACCGCGGATGTCTGTCCCTTCCGGTAGCAGCGGATTTCCTCATCCGGCACCTCCTCCCCGGCGGTGCACACCAGATGTATCCCCGGAT
>CAPNGW010000008.1:4053-24573 GCA_948665105.1 uncultured Lachnospiraceae bacterium | reverse complement strand
CTGCAAGGATCGGGTGTACGCCTCCACCATGGGGGCTCTGGCAGTGGATTTGCTGTGCCAGGGCAAGAGCAACCGTGTGGTGGGATACCGCCACGGGGATTACGTGGATTTTGATATCGACGAGGCCCTGTCCATGAAGAAGCAGATTTCCGAGTACCAGTTTAAGATTTGCCAGAACCTGTCCATCTAGTGTGGGATGGAGAAAGCGCTATGATTACAAGTATCAGTAATCCGCAGATGAAACATATTTTACAGCTTCAGAAGAAATCAAAGGCCCGCTGGCAACAGCGGGTTTTTGTGGTGGAAGGCCCCAAGATGGCCCTTGAAGCCCCAAAGGAATGGGTGGAAAAGGTGTATGTGTCGGAATCGTATTTTATGCGGGCAGAGGAGGCCTTGGCGGGCTATCAGTATGAAGTGGTGTCAGATTCGGTGTTTAAGGCCATCAGCGATACCCAGACCCCCCAGGGGATACTGTGTCTGGTGCGGATGCCGGAGTACACTCTGGAGGATTTGCTGACGGGAAATGTCCCATCACGGCAGATGGAAGAAACCAGTGAAGGAATATCATGGGGCCGGCGGGAAGTGGTATCTGCCCCCCACCTGTTAATTCTGGAAAGCATCCAGGACCCGGGAAACTTAGGCACCATGCTTCGCACCGGGGAAGGGGCGGGAGTGAGCGGGATTATTATGAACCGCACCACTGTGGATTTATTTCATCCCAAGGTGATTCGCTCCACCATGGGCTCCCTGTACCGGGTGCCCTTTTACATCACCGACCACTTGCCGGAAACCATTGGGAAAATAAAACGGCAGGGGGTATCCGTATATGCAGCGCACTTAAAGGGACAACAGTCTTACGATGAGCCAGATTATGGCAAGGGATGCGCATTTCTGATTGGAAATGAGGGGAACGGCCTGACAGATGAGGCTGCGGGATTGGCAGACACCTACATCCGTATCCCCATGGCCGGCCAGGTGGAGTCCTTAAATGCGGCCATGGCAGCGGGGATTTTAATGTATGAGGTGAACAGACAGCGGCGGCATAAACTTGACGTATCACATATTTCCGTGAAAATATAAAAAGTAATTTTAGAGCTGCATAAATACAGAGGCTTATGAGAAGCATACATAAGGAGTTCCTGCATGGATTATATAGAATTGGCGAAGCCCAAAAACAGCCTGGGCTTCTTTTTTCTGCTACGGATAAATCCAGGAAAGGCAAGAAAAAAGGCATCGCAGATCAAGCTTTGCCAGCCGCAGGCTCATGCTCTTTTTCTTGACAGTAAGTTGCGGGCTGGATATAATACAAATAAAATTATTGGCAGAACGATGACAGGTTTTGCAAAGTAAAAAACGGTATATTGGCAGGAGCCGGGAAAAATAAGCTTGCTTCGTATACGTTTACGAGGGGTTGGAGCGGGGGATTTGATAGAGATTGCAGAGGTAGGTAATTGAAACGGAGGGTATGACATGGAAACACATTATATGGATGTCAAACCGTTATTTTATAAAGAGCTGGTGTTAGAGATTGGAGAAAGCGTTGAAGAAGACAAGCATTGGCATAATTGCCATGAAATCATCTGGCTTTTCCGTGGTGCGGGTCTTTGCTTTACCGAAGGAAAGAACGTCTTGCTGAAAGACAATAGCATTCATATTTGTAATCCGCTGGAAAATCATGCTATGGAAGTAGAAGCAGGTTCTCTTTTCGTCAGGTTATATATTCCAAAGCAGCTGGTAGATGGATTGGATAACAGTGAGTTCGTTTCTCCTTCTGGAGAATGGACAGGAAGTCAGATAGAGAATAACCGATTGCGTTTTATCATTGCACAGTTGACTCAGTGTTATCTGAACAAAAAAAATGGATATGAGTTGTTTGTGCAACAATATTTGATTATGCTGGTAATTTGCTTGAGCACATATTTTGAGAACTATTCTGAGAGTCAAAAGTACAAGACCCAGACAATTCATGAGATTAAGAAATATATATATGATCATTATTCAGAAGAACTTTCGTTGAATCGGATATCAGAAACGTTTCATTTTTCATCGACATATTTTTCAAAAATGTTTCGCAAAGAGACGGGAATCAGCTTTAAAGAATACCTTTCCCATGTTCGTATACAGAGTGCCAGATACGATCTTCTAAATACGAAAAACAGTATTACACAGATTGCAGAAGACAATGGATACCCCAGTATAAAATCATTGGGGATGGAATTTAAAAAATACTATGGAATTTCTCCCAGTGCTTTTCGGGAGAAAGAGATTGTCAGCTGGGATGATACGAAGCCGAATCTTACAGAGAATGAAATGGAAAAAACCGGCTCTGCCATGGAAGTGGCAAAATATTTAGATGAAGTCATTATCAATGGAGAACAGCAGGCGATTATTCCGGAACAGAAACAGGCGGACGTGCTGCATATTACGATGAAGCAAAAATCATCCCCTATGAAATATGCCTGGAAAGAGCTGATTAATGTGGGAAATGCCATTGACATTTTAAATTCAGACGTCCAGCAACAGTTAAAAGAACTGCAAGAGATGATACATTTCAAATATGTGCATTTTCATGGTTTGCTGAATGACAGTATGAAAGTATACAATGAAGATAAGGAAGGAAAGGCAAGATATAGTTTTTTCTATATAGACAAGGTAATTGATTTTATTTTGGGAATCAATGCAAAACCCTATATAGAATTGGGGTATATGCCCCGACTTTTGGCAAACAGATTTCTGGGGGACAGTATTGCAGGAGGCTATATGATGCCTCCTAAACGTATGCAAAAATGGATTGATTTAATTCAGGCGTTGTTACAGCATTTTATCAAACGTTATTCCAGGCGCGAGGTAGAGTCTTGGAAATATCAGATTTGGGATAATGCAGATGTGGAGGAATGGTGGTCCGGAGATTTTGATGAGTTTTGCTGGCTGTATCAGAATACCTATAACGTGATTCGGCAAAATATTCCAAAGGCAGAAATTGGAACACCGGGCATTACTTCCTATATGGCTGTGAATTCTGATTGGATGGAGCGTTTTTTGGAGTTTGGGATAAAGCAGTCTGTAAAACCGGATTTTATATCGTTGGTGGTATATCCCCATGATAAATATAATCCGCTGATAACGTGTCAATCCAATGAGCGTATTGCCCTTGCAAAATTGAAGAGGATTTTACCCTCTTCCAATGCCGAGTATATGAGGGATACTCTGAATCTGCTGAAGCAAAAGTTAAAACGGCATGGGATGGAAGCCCTTCCGATTTACATTACCCAATGGAATCTTAGTCATCAAATAGACGAGGTAACAAATGGCACAGCATTTGGAGCAGCTTATTTTGTGAAAAATATTTGTGATTGTTATACGGTGGCAAAAAGCTTTGGATACTGGTTTTTATCGGATACAATGGGTCTGGTAAATGTAGGTAGTGCTTTTGTGGGGGGAAAGGGACTGATTAACAATGACGGGATTAAAAAACCCATTTATTTTGCACTGCAATTTATGAACGAGCTTACAGGCCGGGTGGTTTGCAATCAAAAAGGTATTTTTATCACGGCAGATAAAGATCGATACGCGATTCTGCTTTACCATTATGTTCACTATAAAAAGTCCTATTGCAGAGGAGAGTGGACGATTAAGAGCATTGGAGAAGTGTATAGCTGTTTTGAGAGCCGCTATGAAAAGGAGGTCAACCTATGCCTTAATGATATACAGCCGGGAGAATATAAAGTAGAACAATTTACAATTAACAGGGAAAAGGGTTCCAGTTTTGATAATTGGCTTCAATTGGGGGCCTTTGATTATCCTGACAGAAATGATGTATTATATTTAAAATCTGTAAGTTATCCTGAGAAACGTTCCCAGTATGAAATAATAGAAGATCGTTATCATATATATAAGAAATTGAAACCGCATGAAGTTTGTTTGTATTTGATTAAAAGACAAGAATAGGTATATTTGTTATCCTATTCTTGTCTTTTGATTTGGTTTAAAAATATTTTGCCCGGTAAAAGGTACAAAAATGGGAAATATATAACAAGAAATAGAATTGTCGAAAAAGGGAAACGATATATAATATTAAACGAAGGTAACTCATTCATTGAATCAAAAATCGTCAGAATGACGGGGTGTTATGAAAAAGGAGGAGTGGAATTTGTGAAAAGTAAGAAGGAGATTGTTCTGAGGTGCAAGAATATTTCCAAAAACTTTGGCCCTACACAGGCTTTGAAATCTGTTGATTTTGAAGTGGAAAAGGGAACTGTCCATGGTCTGATTGGTGAAAACGGAAGCGGAAAATCAACTCTGACATCTGTGTTTGCAGGAATTTATAAGCCTGATGGAGGAGAAATGACTTTTTTGGGAGAAGAATGGAAACCGGACAATGCATTGTGGGCAGAAGAGCACGGGATACGTATCGTGGTTCAGGAAAGCGGAACCATTGACAGTATGACCGTGGCAGAGAATCTTTTTTTAGGAAAAGAGTCGCAGTTTAGAAAAGGAATTCTTATCAACAAAGCAGCCATGCAGCGGGAAGCACAAAAAGCTTTGGATGCCATAGGAGTGACAGATTTAACAGCCTCAGTAAGGACATCCTCCTTGGATATGCAGGAAAGAAAATTGGTTGAAATCGCAAAGGCAGTGTATGGCGATGTGAAATTGCTGGTTGTTGATGAGACAACCACAGCGCTTTCCGGTGAAGGAAGAAAACTTTTGTATCAAGTGATACGTCGTCTGGCAGATAATGGAGCGAGTATTCTTCTGATTACCCATGATGTTGCCGAATTAATGGAACAGTGTGACAGAACAACGGTTTTAAGAGATGGCGAACTTGTGGGAACCGTTGAAAAAGAAGAATTTAACGAAGCTATTATTCGTCAAATGATGATTGGACGGGAGATCAATGGAAACTATTATCGTAACGATAATGATGGTTATGAAGACGAAGTGGTTTTAAAAGCGGAAAATATAACTACTTCAAAAACATTGATGAATTTTTCACTGGAATTGCACAAGGGTGAGATCCTGGGAATTGGCGGATTGTCTCATTGCGGTATGCATATCCTGGGTAAAGCTCTTTATGGAGAAGAGCTGATACTGAATGGAAAGGTTACACTGCCACAAAAGCAGGTAACCATTACCTCCACAATGGTGGCTGTAAAAAATGGTGTGGGTTATATTTCCAAGGAACGAGATGCAGAATCTTTATCCATCCATGCTCCGATTTATGAAAACATATCAAGCACAGGGTATGAACTAAACAAAGTATGGAAGATATTTGTCTCAAAGAAAAAAGAGCGTGCTTATGTAAATCGGCAAATTGAAAAATTTTCCATCAAATGTCAGTCACCGGATCAGGAGGTAAACAACCTTTCAGGAGGAAACAAACAGAAGGTGGCCTTCGGAAAATGGGTTGCATGTGATGCAGATATTCTGATTATGGATTGCCCCACCAGAGGCGTAGATATTGGTGTGAAAGCAACGATGTATCAATTGATATCCGAAATGAAAAAGCAGGGGAAATCCATTGTGCTGATATCGGAAGAGCTGCCGGAACTGATTGGTATGAGTGACCGTATCCTGATTTTAAAGGATGGGATTAAAACTGGTGAATTTCTCAGAACGAATGGTTTGACGGAACAGAAAATTATAAATTATATGATATAAGAGGTGCTGAGATGAAAGAAAAATGGTTAAGAATTAAAAACTCAAGAACCTTTCATAATCTCCTTCCAATCATCACGTTTATAGTTCTTGCGATGGCCTTTGCCATAGGAACTGGAGGCAGGATTATCAACAAAGCCAGCATCAATACGATTGTCAATCAGGCAATGCTGTTGGGGATAATCTCCACAGGAGCAGTATTTGTGTTTGCATCAGGAAATGTGAATATTGCCATGGGAGGAACTACGGTTGTGAGTGCAATCGTTGCGTGTCTGGCCTATAATGCCACTGAATCAATTGCAGTTATGTTCTTGACTTCTGTAGCAGTTGGTATTGGAATCATGGGAGTGGCTTGTATGGCAAGCGTGATATTTAAAGTGGGATTTATGATATCTACGATGATCTTCATGACGATTTTGGCTTCTGTGCAGGTCTGGATGTTGAATATACGGACGGTTAGTATTCCTTTTGCCGTTTCTTCCGGATTGTCAAAAGCAAATGTCCCCATATTGATATGGATTGCTTTTTTCTTATTTTGTACCGTTATTTTTCAGAACACAAAAATTGGCCGTTCGATTCGTATGGTTGGTGAAAATCCCATCAATGCGTTACAGACAGGTATTTCTGTGAAAAAGCATGTTATTATAGCACATTTGCTGGCTGGACTGGGAGCTGGGTTAGGCGGATTGATTATCTTAATGAGATCTTCTTCCGTAACGGAATCCACAGGTGCCGGTGCGAATATGGATGTAATGCTTGCGATTGTTTTGGGAGGAATGCCAGTTACGGGTGGTTATAAATCCAAGATATATGCAGGATTGATTGGGGCTTTGATTATATCGATATTAAATACAGGATGCCTTTTGATGGGAGTCGATGCTATGTTTATTCAGGCTGTGAAGGGTGTATTCTTTATTATTTTAATCTTTATGGCAAATAAGAGATCGTCTACATTACTTGTCCGTGAAATTTTATAGTAAATGTCTATTTAAGAAAAGGAGAATGAAAATGAAACGAAACGTAATGTTATTAATGATGTGCTTGGTATTGTTGGTTTCCGGTGTTCTGAGTGGCTGTGGTAAAAGTGAAGAAGGGGAAAACGTGCCTGTTGAAAAAACAGAAGGTGGTGCTGAAGGCAAAACGGAAGCTGGCGGAAATACGGAACTGGAAGAGTATACATTTGGAATTATTTATAATGCGGCAAATGTTACAACCGAGATGTACAAAAATTTCTTTGAGAATTTCGTTGGACCGGAGTTTAATGTGAAATTTGTGCTGGCAGACCCCACAACGGATGTTAGTCAGCAGATTGCATTTGTGGAAAATCTGGCCAGTATGGGAGGCAGCGTAGTAATTGATTTTGCTGCAAAATATGAAGATGAGGCAGAAGCTTTGGTTGCAAAGTGTGATGAATTGGGGATTTACTATGTAGCAAATAATACGGACTCCACAGAAAACCTCCATAATTATGAATATTTTGGTGGCCTGGCAGGTTCACAGGTAGATGTAACGGCATCTCAGTTTGCAGAGATGACAGAGTATGTATTTGGAGATGGAAAGGATTATAATATTGTACTGATGAATGCCCTGACCCAGACAGAAGGCCAGCATTACTCTCAGCATGGCTTAACCAATATGGCAATTCTGGAAACCTTTAAGGAAATGTTTGGATGGGAATATCCTTATGAGGAGCTTTGGGATATCTGCAAACTCAGTGCGATGGAGGATGTGGATACCGGAACAGAACAAATCTTGCGTACTTGCCCGTCCTATGAGCCGGATCCCATGTATCAGGCTATTAAAAATGGTGACATAAATGGTATCATTTCCAGTGGCCCCATGTATACATTCTATGAAGCTATTGTATCAGAAGTCGAACAGCAGTATGGTATTGATATCAAGCAGATTTCCATTGCAGCTATGGCCGATACAACAAGAAAAAGCTTTGAACAGGGGACAATAGATGCAGTACTGTTAAAAAATGCAGCAGTGTGTGGTTCTTTATTTATCCAGGCATATAACTGCGCCAGCGGACATCCGGAACTAACTCATGATGTGAATGACCCCAATGGTGCATATTATATGCTGGATGCAAGTATGTGGGTATGTAAGGACCTGGAAACTTATGATAACCTGAGCAAGATTGATGCTGTGGGAAGTGGATATTATTCCTGGACAATTGATGAAATCAAAGATTGCTTATATGTGTTTAATCCGGATATAACACATGCAGAAATTGTAGACAATGCCAAAGCTGCAGGTGAAGTAGAAACCGTACTTGAGAAAAACGGCTTATAATTGAGAAAATTCCGGAAGGCGTCGACAGAATTGGTGTCTTCCGGAATTGGAATCACAGTAAAATCATAGGAGAATTATCGTATGAATAAGACAAAAAAAGTACTCCTCCAAAATATTTTGAAAACAATTTTCATTCCGATAACTGTTTATTTGATTTGTGAAATCCTTTCTGTTGCTTTTTGTAAAGAGCATTTGTTGGCGAATATGCTTTCAGTAAATATATTTTTGAAAAATGTGTGCATTCTGACGTTAGCAGCATTTGCGCTTTCTCTAAACATGACCACCGGTCGTATGGATTTTTCACTTGGCGCACAACAGCTGTTTGGCTGTATCGTTGGTGGGAACTTTGCTTTGCAACTTGGATTAGGCATATGGGGGGTATTTGCCTTCAGCATTTTGTTTGGAGCAATCGGAGGACTTTTAACGGGGATTTTATTTGTCAATCTTAGAGTGCCGTCAATGGTGTTGGGGATTGGAGTGGCGATGATTTTGGAATGTGTGACTTTTGCACTTTTCAGCTCCGGTATTCAATATTTTGGAAATGATGCGCTGACAGGTATTTCCGGTACAGGATTTCATTTGGTTGTAACAGGGCTCGTTGTAGTTTTGTTTGTAATTCTTTATGGATACACAAAATTTGGATATCATTACAGAGCAATTCGTGGCAAACAAAGAGTTGCTATGAGTAAAGGTATCAATGTATTTAAGAATTGCGCTATATGCTATATGCTGGCGGGGGCATTGATTTCTCTTTCCGGGGTATTTCAGATTGCCTATAACGGCGTAATGGAATCTGCGATTGGCCTTACCAGCGTTATGGTTTCTTTTGAAGCGTTGATCCCGGTAATGCTTGCAATGTTTATGCAGAGCTTTTGCAATGTGGCTGTTGCCCAGCTTATCGCAGCCATATGTACCAGAATTTTGACCACATTCTTAACAAATATGCAGCTTTCAGCGCCGGTGGTTTCCCTGATTACGTATACGATTCTGTTTGTGTTCCTTAGCCTCATGGGAATGAAGGACAGAAGCGGCGTAAATAAGGAACGGGCATTACGTCGGAAGGAAGCAATCGAGCTGCTAAATAAAAAGATGCAGCATGAATAAGGAAAGATATATATGCAGATGAAAAAACCTAATATTATCATTTTTAATCCTGATCAAATGCGCCGGGATGCGATGGGCCATTTCGGCAATCGTGCAGCCAGAACTCCTAATCTGGATGCCTTTCAAGAATTTGATGCGGTTTCTTTTGAGAATGCTTTCTGTCAAAATACAGTGTGTGTGCCAAGCCGCTGTAGCTTTACAACAGGTTTGTATCCGCATGTAAATGGCCATAGGACTATGTCATATTTGCTTCATGAGCATGATTACAGCATTTTTCAGGAATTAATGGAAAATGGCTACTATGTATGGATGAATGCAAGAAATGACCTGATTGCAGGCCAGATTCCCGGATTAGTTTATGAGCATGCAGATGAAATCTATTTGGGAGGAGATTATCCTCAGCCTCCGGGCTTGAAGAATCCCGGCATACGGGGGAAACGCGGGGAAAAGAATTATTATTCGTTTTATGGCGGGGAACTGAAGCTGGATGAAAACGGTTGTAATTACGGCTATGATGATGCTTCTGTAGATGCAGCAATAGAGCGAATTAAGAATCCTGTGGATGAAAGACCGATGTGTGTTTTTATCGGTCTGACCAATCCGCATCCGCCCTACCAGGTGGAGGAACCATTTTTTTCAGCGATTGACCGGAATAAAATAGAGCCCAGAATAAAAGCATCTGATACCATCGGACGGGCAGTTATGGAGAGCGCAATCCGTGAACAAATGGGATTACAGGAATATACGGAAGAGGAATGGACAGAGCTAAGGGCATGTTACCTTGCCATGTGTATGAAAGTGGATGCAATGTTTGGGAAATTGTGTGACGCGCTCAAAGAAGCTGGGGTCTATGATGACAGTGCAATATTTGTTTTAAGTGATCACGGAGATTTTACCGGAGATTATGACCTTCCGGAAAAAGCGCAAAACACATTTCCGGATTGTTTGACAAATGTTCCCCTTCTGATTAAACCACCGAAGGATTTCCCGGTAGATGCGGGGATTACAAAGGGAATGACGGAGCTTATAGATTTTTATGCTACTGTTATGGACTTTGCCGGTATTACCCCAAAGCATACTCATTTTGGACGGACATTGCTTCCGGTACTTGCTGACCGCGGCATCAGTGTGCGTGAATATGCATTTTGTGAAGGCGGCCGACGGGCGGAGGAGACGCATTGTGATGAATTTCATATGTTTGGACCGGACGGTATTGCTCAGGACCAGCATTACTTTCCAAGGCTTTTGGTACAATGCGATGCAAAAGCCCATGCAAAAGGAACGATGATTCGCAATCATGAGTATAAATATATTTGCCGTCTTTATGGTTCTGATGAATTTTATGATCTTTGTAAGGATCCCCAGGAACTTAGGAATGTAATCCATGATCCGGCCTATACAGATAAAGTGGAGAAGCTCCGTAAAGAAATGTTGCTTTGGTACCAGGATACTTGCGATGTAGTGCCCCATACATATGACAATCGATTTAGCTATGAAATGAGCTGGGCACGGATGAAACAGTGCTGCCCCAAAGATTATGAAGAAACGGCAAAAGAGCGCCTGAAAAATGGAGACAGTTTATTTGAAGTATTATGTGACTGCCTGGCGATAGTGCAAAAGCAGGATAGTTAAGGATAGGAGAGTAGTGTATGACATCAAAAGAGCGTGTATTAAGAGCAATAGAGTTTAGAAACCCGGACCGTATTCCGTTGTTTTTCTGGCTTCGTAATAGAAACAATCAGCTAGACCTTCCTTATAAAGAAGTCCGGGCCAAATATGAGGCTAAAAGTGATATTCTTGCTGTTGCACGGATGGATCCTCTGGCAAAATTAAAACCTGGATTTACAGAGTGGGGATATCAGTTTACTACATTTGGAGAAACCATGGGAGAAATGGCATATTCTCCTTTAAGTGATTGGTCCGGCTTTGAAGAGTGGAAGAAACAGATTCCCGATTTTTCCCTGAAAAGAAGCTATGTGCAAGCAAAAGAACAGCGGCTGGCGAATCCGGATAAATTTGTAGTAGGATTAATCGGAATGCAGTGGGAAGAAATGATTAATCTGAGAGGCTATGAAAATCTGATGATAGACTTTTATGAGGAAGAGGATAATCTGCGGCAGTTAATTGATATCATTCATACCAGGTCTATGCAGGCAGTGGATTGTTATGCAGAGATTGGCTGTGATGCAGTGATGTGCTTTGAAGATTGGGGCGTACAGACTTCTATGATGATGGCTTTACCCATGTGGAAGGATTTTTTTGAAGAACCATATCGGAAGATGATTAATCGAATTCATGAAAAGGGGATGAAATATATTTTGCATAGCTGTGGGCATATTACCGGATTGATAGATACCTTTATTGATTTGGGGATTGATGTGCTACAGCAGGATCAGCAACGCAATATGGGGCTGGATGAACTTGGAAAATGGAAAGGGAAAATCTGTTTCCTGGATCCCATTGATATTCAACATTCCCCCTCTTTGCCCATTGAAGAATTTCCGGCAGTGGCAGAAGAGATGCTGGAAAAGTTAAGTGTACCAAGTGGAGGATTCATCTATAATGCTTATCATCAGCCCTGGTCGATTCATTTATCTCCCGAAGGTGTGGAGGCTGAGATAGAGTCCTTTATCCATGCATCTTATCCAAAAGAAGAAGGAGGCGCTTCATGAGTATAAAAGAAATAATCCACCAGATGACTTTGGATGAAAAAATCGCCATGTGCTCTGGCAATGATATGTGGCACACAGAACCGATGGAGCGACTTGGAATTCCCAGAAGCATGGTTAGTGACGGACCGCATGGGCTTCGTAAACAGCCGGGAAAGGATTCTGGTGACAATCTGGGAATTCTGTATGCCGTAAAGGCTGTTTGCTTTCCGGCAGCTTGTGCGACAGCCAGCTCATTTGATCGGGAGCTGATGCATCAAATGGGACAGATTTTAGGGGCTGAGTGCCGGGCAGAGGATGTATCTGTATTGCTTGGACCGGCCGTGAATATAAAACGTTCGCCGTTGTGTGGAAGAAATTTTGAATATTTATCAGAAGATCCTTATGTAACAGGAGAATTGGCAGCTGCTTATATCAATGGAGTTCAGTCTCAGGGTGTAGGAACATCCATTAAGCATTTTGCTGTGAACAACCAGGAGACTGCCAGAATGTCATCTTCTTCCAATGTAGATGAACGAACTTTGCGGGAAATCTATTTTCCGGGGTTTGAAACTGCAATAAAAAAGGCACAGCCATGGACGGTGATGTGCTCTTACAATAAAATTAATGGAATTTATGCCTCTGAAAATAAATGGCTTCTCCATGACATTCTTCGTAAAGAATGGGGCTTTGAAGGATATGTGATGTCTGACTGGGGAGCTGTTCGCAATCGTGTAAAAGGACTTCTTGCAGGTCTGGATCTTGACATGCCTACCAGTGTTAAAGGCGTAAATGACAATGTGATTAAGGCAGCGATAAACGATGGAACCCTCAGTGAAAAAGTGCTGGATGAAAGCGTAGAGCGTATTCTGAAAATTGTGCTTCGCTATGAAGCTGAAAAAAAGAAAGATGCAGATAAGGGAAAAGCATATGTGTTTGATTATGATGCAGATCATAGGAAAGCAGCTGAAATTGCGAAGCAATGTATGGTTCTTTTGAAGAATGAAGATGTACTTCCTTTGAAAAAAGAAGAAAAGGTGGCTTTCATTGGTGGATTTGCAAAATCGCCCCGCTATCAAGGCGGAGGAAGCTCTCATATTAATTCCTATCAGGTAATTTCTGCGTTGTCGCTGGCAGCAGAATATGGGGACGTGATTTATGCGGAAGGCTTCCCGGCAGATGCAGATTACATGGATGAGGAGCTGTTTGAAGAGGCCCTGCATACTGCTGAGAAGGCAGAAAAAATTGTTATATTTGCAGGTTTACCGGATGTGTTTGAATCAGAAGGATACGATCGCAGCCATATGCGCTTGCCAGCTTGCCAGAATGTGTTGATTGAAAAGATTGCAGAATTAGGAAAACCTGTAATTATTGTGTTGCATAATGGTTCTCCAGTGGAACTTCCTTGGGTGAATCGGGTTCAGGGAATTTTAGAGGCTTATTTGTGTGGAGAAGCAGTGGGTGAAGCGGAGATGGATATTTTGTATGGAAAGGTAAATCCATCTGGAAGGCTGGCTGAGACATTCCCGAAGCGGCTGGAGGACAACCCCAGTTATCTGCATTTTGCCGGAAAATCGAAAGAAGTAAATTACACAGAGGGTGTCTTTATGGGATACCGGTATTACGATTCCAAAAACATGGAAGTATTATTTCCTTTTGGCTTTGGCTTGAGCTATACAACATTTTCTTACAGTAATTTAGTGATAGATAAGCAGGATGAAACCGGGAGAACAGGAGTAAGGGTTTGTGTTGACGTAACAAACACTGGACCGATGGCCGGAAAAGAGATCGTTCAACTTTATGTATCCGACAAAACAGAGAGCACAATCCGGCCGATACAGGAATTAAAGCAGTTTTCAGCGGTTTATCTGGAGCCGGGAGAAAGCAAAACGGTTATTCTGGAATTGGATGAACGGGCGTTTGCCTGGTATGATGAGGAGCTTCATGATTGGTACGCAGCCGATGGAACTTATAAGATTTCTATCGGGAAATCCTCTCGTCATATGGAATTAACAGGATATGTAGAGTTGTCCGATGGCAGGAAAAAGCTTCCAATCATTGATGAAAACGTGATGCTGGGAGACCTTCTGGAATGTGAAAAAGCGAAAGAATATATTGAAGAAAAATTATTTCCGTATGTAAACCGAGTTACAAACGGAAATTCGTTAAGTGAGTGTGACGAGATGATAAAAAGTTTCGTTTACTATATGCCCCTTAGCTCTCTTCGAAATTTTTCCACGATGACAAATGAAATTATCGCTGAAATAGTGAAAGAATTACAGGAGATTCAGAAAGAACTTTAGTAGAAACTTTTTTAAGAAAATATGGTTTGAACCAAGGCTGACAGATTTAGAGCGGTATAGCTCTAAACGGTCAGCCATTTGAATAACAGCGCTCTAATCCTCCTCAATCACATGGATTTCCAGATAATCAAAATCAATCTCCTCCAGGAAATTGTCCTGGTTAAACCGTGCCTTATCGTGGCGTTTAAACTCCGAAACGGTGGCATTAAGCCAGATGGGCTTACTCAAATCAAATTCGTAACAGACCTCCTCCAGGGCATGAAAGATTTTGTGGGTTCTTGTCTCGTCAGAGTTATCTTCGATGACGGTGTCCTTTAATAAATGATTGTTTTTCCATATTTTAAACCAGATTCGCATGGTGTGTCCCTTTCCCTGTCCATGGCAGATAAGTATGCTTTTTATAGTGCTCCTGTCAATGCTAGTAAGTATATCACGTTTGGATGCTTTTCACAATTCCATAAAAGTAATTAGTAAAAATAATTAAAATCTATTGACAAAAGCGTAGAATCTTAGTATAATTCAATAAACTAAACGATTAGCTTAGAAGGAAGTCAGTGTTTATGGCGGCAACGATTAAAGATATTGCCAAAGCAGCAGGCGTATCAGTGGCTACAGTTTCAAAATTTTTAAACGGGGGCAATGTTCTTGAAAAAAACCGGGAACGGTTGGAGCAGGCAATTCGGGAGCAGAATTACCACATGAATGAATATGCCCGTGCTCTGAAGACAAACCGGAGCAGGACAGTTGGCTTTGTGGTTGCCAAATTTGGAGACGTATTCGCATCAGAGCTGGCTTCCGCTGCTGTTGCGGAGCTGCAGAAGCATCATTATTCTTTATTTGTATGTGAGAGCCACAACAGTGTGGAGGGTGAGCGGGAGGCGATTGAATTTTTGGCCTCCAAGCAGGTGGACGGTATTATGGCTACCCTTATCAAGAATGATGGGTGGTATTATAAGGAGATTTTTGACAGGCATCAGATACCGACGGTATTGTTTGACCATAAACTGAGCTTTGATATCTGCGACACCGTAATTATCGACAATGCAGGAGCGGCTTATCAGGCGGTGCGACATCTTATCGATGCCGGACATCGGGAGATTGCCATTGTTCGAGGCCCAAGAGGGGATTATACCGCTGACCAACGGTACGAAGGGTATGAGCGCGCCATGAAGGACGCAGGAATCCCTGTTCGGGAGGAATTTGTCCTGATTGTGGACTATGCAGATACGGATATGTATGACTCCGTTAAAAGCCTATTTGCATTGAAGCAGCGGCCCACCGCTATATTTTCCATAAACTATTTTACCACCATAAGTACAGTGATGGCGTTGAATGAGCTGGATATTGACGTGCCCCAGGAGATTTCTCTTTTCGGCTTTGACAATTATCATCTGTCCAAGATAGTAAAGCCCCGGCTTTGGCTGGTGGAGCAGCCCTTGGCACGGATTGCCCAGGAGGGAACCCGCCTTCTGATGGAGCGTATTAATAACCGTGGAAGACAGAACGACGGTGTTTTTCATACGGTGAATTTGCCGGCGAATATTTTGAAGGGCGATTCTATTGGGAAAATAGAATAGGGATGATTTTTTTGGGACAAAGCTAAACGATTAGCTTTATGAGAAGGGAAAAGAAGTATTTAGAACCATTTGAAGCAAAAAATATAAGGAATAACATGGTAGAATAACCAAAATATTCATGAAATATTGGTATAATTACCCAGTAAATAGCGAGAACCTATAAGCAAAACGATTAGTAAATTTGATGAAGTCTGAGAGGATGAATTTAAAGGTGATTTAATACGGTACACCTTTGAAAATAAATAAAACAAAAAGGAGAAAAAGAAATGAAGAAGAAACTGATTGCGTTTTTACTGGCATTCTCTATGGTTGGAAGCCTTGCTGCCTGTGGGGGCGATGACACCGACAAGAAAAACGGCGGCGGAGAGAAGCAAGACAGCGAAGAGAAACTAAGCGGAGAAGAGAACCAAAGCGGAGAAGAGAATCAGGGCGGCGAGGAGGAGTCTGCCGGGACGGTTACTCTGAAAATCTGGATTCAGTCTACCAACCAGCCGGAGTACTTCCAGTGGGTAAAAGAGACCTTTGAAAGCCAGAACAAGGGAATTGAGCTTAAGATTGAGCCTCAGGCTACCAGTGCGCTGGGGGACACTCTGGATGTTACCCTTGGGGGTGATGATGCTCCCGATATTGTTGCAACCTGGGGTGGATTGGTGGCAGCTACCTTATACAAAGGAAATCGTATCCTGGAAATCAGCGATATTATCACAGAGGAAGTGGAGGCAAACTTCGTGGAAGCTGCCACCTACAACAAGCTGGACGGAGACGGCAAATATGTATCCCTGCCTCTGGGCGGATTTGTATCTCCGGTTATCTACTACAACAAGACGGCCTTTGACAGCATGGGGCTTTCCGTGCCAACCACGTATGATGAGCTCAAAGATGTGGCGGAGCAGATTCGTGCTGCATCCAAGCAGCCTCTCATTGCGGGCTTTAATACCTGGCATCTGCCTCACTTTATGCAGGCCATCCATGCCCGCACCATGACCCCGGAAAACTTTGCTCAGCTTATCGGTACCCCTTCCGATGTAAATCCCTATGAGCTGCCCGGGTATAAGGAGGGCTTTGACCTTCTGAAGCAGTACAACGACGACAAGATTTTCGCGGACAATATCACCGGTTATGATGCAAACATGGCGCAGATGGAATTCATCGCCCAGAATGCATTGATGATGACAGCGCCCTCACTGGACCTTTTGACCTTAAGTGATGCGGCAGAGTTTGAGCTGGGGGCATTCCTGCTTCCGGCCGGTGAGGTAGATGGACCTCTGGCAAGCGGCGTGTACTCTGACGTACTGGCTATCAATGCAAATTCCCGGTACATTGACGAATGCAAACAGCTCTTTGAGTTCCTGCTGACACCGGAAGCACAGGCAAAATTGCTTGAGTTCGAGATTCTTCCCATTCGTAAGGATGTGGACATCTCTTCCGCAAATCCCATTATGTCAGAGGTAGTGTCGGCTATGGACAAGGGTGTCAGCGGATTCTATCAAAGCTATTCCGTTTCCGGCGTTGACGTAGAATTAGTTGCAGCAGGGTCCGCGCTTCTGACCGGCCAGGGGGATTCTGCGGCAGCAGCACAGCATATGGCAGACTACTATAAAGCCAATGCCATGCAGTAAGAACATATCTTAGAAGAGATTGTAGTTACAGGACGAAGAGCGGGGGGAGATGTACTTCTCCCTCTGTTTATCGAAAGGAGAGGTTTTTGTGAAAGGGAGAGCAAGGGAGGGACGTCCAGGCATACGGTGGAGCAAGGTATCGTCCTACATCTATATTCTGCCAGCCACACTGTTCATGCTCATCTTTGTGGGTATTCCTATTCTGATGAGCGTATACATGAGCTTTTTTCAGATTGAATCGGTGAACTCCCCATGGATATTTTCGGGACTGAAAAATTTTCTGGACGTGTTTAAACGAAATGATTTCAGCTGGGCTATGCTCCGCACGCTGGTGCTGGCTCTGTTCAGTGTCATCACCACCCTGGGCGGCGGCCTGGTGCTGGCAAATATGGTGGCTCATCATAAATGGCTGAATTTCTACCGGTATATTTTCTATGTTCCAACGGTGGTGTCAGCCGTTACCATGGGGCGCTTGTGGAGTATGATGCTGATGCCAAGCAGCTCCGGGCTTATGAACAGCCTTCTCCGGTTTTTCGGTGTGGAGACACCGGTGAACTGGCTGGGAGATCCCAAGATTACCTTATATGTGATTATGGGAATCGGCCTGGTGGGGGTGGGAGGCGGTATGACCCTGATTCTTTTTACCACTGCCATCAATGACATTCCTCTGGAAATCCGGGAGGCAGCCATCTTGGACGGGGTCAACGGCTGGCAGATGCTGTGCCGGATTACAGTACCCATGATTTGGCCGGTGATTTCTTCCTGGACGATTTTATCCATCATCGGCGCTTTCAAATCCTTTGAATTTATCTATTCGCTGACCGGGGGCGGGCCTGCAGGTTCTACCCGGACCATTGCTATTTTACTGTATGAGAGCAGTAAAACCAGCAGCAATGGGTATGGATACAGTGCAGCTATGGGGCTCTTGCTGACCCTGTTTGTTTCGATTTTCTCCATTTTATATATGCGGCTGTCCAATTACGGCAAGAACCGCAACGAGTAGGAAAGGAGTGGATAACGGTATGAATCCGAAGCACAAAACTCCTCCGATGAAGCGTTTGAAACGGAATTGGTGGAAAATACCCAGGGAGCTTTACTTGTGGTTTAATATTTTTCTGATGCTGTTCCCCCTATACTTTATAATTATTTCTGCCATGAAGACCAATGGGGAATTTTATAACAGTGCCTTTGCACTGCCTCAAAATCTGTGGGAAACTCTGAAGGAGAACATGACCATGGCGTTCACCGGTCTTGTGGGAAGTGTGCAGTACACACCCTTTGGGACCATGCTGTTTAATACGGTGTTTTTGTCAGTGGTGTCCCTCATTGTGATGGTGACGGTGGCTCTCTTGGCGGGCTATGCCATGGGAACCCGGAATTTTAAAGGGAAATCAGCTTTTACGATTTTCCTTCTGACCATTCAGACAGTACCCTTTTTCGGATACATTATGCCCATGTATTTGTTTGCGGATAAAATGAAGCTCACCAACAATCTCATGGGTGTGGTGCCGATTTTCGTGGCGGTATCACTGCCCTCCACCATCATACTGATGCAGGGATTTTTCAGCTCCTTCCCCAAGGCGGTGGAGGAAGCGGCGCTCATTGATGGCTGCGGCGAGGTGAAAAAGCTTTTCTATATTGTAATCCCCATGGCGAAGGGCCCCATTGCCTCCATGGCGATTATCAATTTTATGGGATATTGGAATGAGATTGCCATCTCCAGTCTGATGCTCAACGATGGGAAGCTTCGGACCATCAACATCGGTGTACTGATGACCAACACGCAGACCGGTACCATGAATTATGCATATGTATTTGCGCTGCTGGTGCTTTCGGCGGTGCCGAACTTTATATTTTTCACAATTTTCCAGAAGAAGATTATCGGAGGCATTTCCCTTGGCTCCGTAAAAGGATGAGTGCTATGACATCAACCTGAAGGCAAAGGGAGAGAATCATAAAGGAGGAGACTTCTAAGACCGTTAACTGGATTAATATGGATGCGTACAGCAATGGGGATTTGATGATACGGTTATCTATCATGAGAGTCTCACGGATGAGGCCATGGCCAGCCGTTCCAGTGCGTACGAGGCGGGTAAAACCCACGACGGTCTGATGTGGAATATGCAGTTCTACTTAAATTAAATTTGTAAAAGGAGTTTGTTATGGCATCATATGAAAAGTCATGGGAAAGCATTGATTCCCGTCCTCTTCCAGAGTGGTATGACGATGCAAAATTAGGCATATTTGTGCACTGGGGGCTGTATTCCGTCCCCGCCTATGCCCCTAAGAGAGAGGATGTGGATTCCACCGGACTGGCCTATTCCGAGTGGTACGGATGGCAGGTGGCGGAAAAATTCCCCCCATATTATAAATTTCATGAAAAAATGTACGGGAAGGGATTTCGTTATGAGGACTTTGCCGGCCAATGGAAGGCGGAGATGTTTGACCCGGACAAATGGGCGAAGCTGTTTCGGCGGGCCGGAGCAAAATACATCGTGCTGACCTCCAAGCATCATGACGGCTTCTGTCTGTGGCCAAGCTACTACAGCTGGAACTGGAACAGTGTAGACATTGGTCCCCACAGGGACATTGTGGGAGAGCTTCTGGATGCAGCAGAGCGAAACGGCCTGCGCCGGGGTCTGTATTACAGCCTCCTTGAATGGTTTCACCCGGTGATGCGCGTGCCGGATGTGTCCAAGGCAGATATACCAAAATATGCAGTGGAAAAAATGATTCCCCAGATGAAGGAGCTGGTGGAAAGATACCGTCCCAGCATTTTCTATGCAGACGGGGAGTGGTCCTATTCCAGTGGGCAGTGGCACAGTCTGGACTTTGTCACCTGGTTGTATAATCAGTCCTCGGTTAAGGATGAAATTGTGATTAACGATCGGTGGGGCAGCGATACCCGAGGCCTCCATGGAGGATATCTGTCCTGTGAGTACGGGGAGGTGAACAGTGCTGCTCTTAAGGAGGAGGAGGCGCTTAAGAATCTCACCAGGCGTAAGTGGGAGGAGTCCCGTAGCATCGGCGCAAGCTTTGGATACAACCGGAACGAGGACGTGGAGGATTATTTGAGTGAAAGCCAGTTGATTGCGCTTTTGGTTGATACGGTGAGCCGGGGTGGCAACCTGTGTCTCAATGTGGGTCCCTGCGCGGACGGAACCATTGCGCCCCTGATCCAGGAACGGCTGTATCAGCTTGGTGACTGGATGGATATAAACGGAGAGGCCGTCTATGGCACCTCTGCCGCACCGGAGCTGATTCTTTCCCATGGAGTGCGGGCCACCAAAAAGGAGGGAGCCTGTTATCTCTT
>CAPNGW010000008.1:0-4002 GCA_948665105.1 uncultured Lachnospiraceae bacterium | reverse complement strand
GAGATTTCCGTAAAGGGAGTCATTGGCAAGGAGGTACACGCCACGCTTTTGGGAAGTCGTGCTCCGGTGGAGGTTCGCAGGGAGGGAGAGACGCTGCTTCTGCGTCTGCCCCGTCTTACGGTGGACGAGCTGCCCTGCCGTCACATGTATACATTGAAATTGACCATATAAGGAGACATGCTATGAGTAGAAAACGACGTGAGGACTGCTTTTTTGGCATACATTTTGATTTTCATGCAGGAGAGGACTGTACCGCCATCGGCACCAATACGGATGAGGAGCAGATTCAGTATCTTCTGGATACGGTGAAACCGGACTTTGTTCAGTGTGACAGCAAGGGGCATCCGGGAATCACCAGCTTTGAGACACAGGTGGGAACCAGCGCCCCCGGCTTTGCAAGGGATAATCTGAAAATCTGGCGTGATGTGACCGCCCGGGCTGAGGTGCCTTTGTTCCTTCACTATTCCGGGGTATTTGATATGGCGGCAATCAAAGCCCATCCTGAGTGGGCTGTTGTGGACGCAGAGGGAGCTGCAAGAAGTGACTTTACCTCCACAAAAGGAGGATATGCCGGGGAGCTTTTGGTTCCGCAGCTGGAGGAAGTGATAAACAAATATGACGTGGACGGCGTCTGGGTGGATGGAGAAGCATGGGCGGTAGTTCCGGACTATTCTCCGGCCTTTCTTCGGGCCTTTACGGCAGATACCGGCATTGAGACTGTGCCAAAGACACCAAAGGACCCGGATTATCAGGCTTATATGGACTATGTGCGGGAGAGCTTCCGTCAATATCTCAGATTTTATACAAGGGAGCTGCACCGGCGTCATCCAGGGTTTCAGATTGCCAGTAACTGGGCGTTCTCCAGCTATATGCCAGAAAAGGTATCCGCAGATGTGGACTATCTGTCTGCGGACTACAACCCCATTGATTCTTACAATACGGCCCGGTTTGAGTCACGGTACCTGGCTACCCAGGGAAAGCCCTGGGATATCATGGGCTGGAGCTTCATTGTAAGTCCGGTGGAGAATATCCCCAGCACAAAAAGCGCCTGTCAGATTCAGCGGGAAGCGGCGGCGCCCTTATCTCTGGGCGGCGGCTTTCAGGTGTATACCCAGCAGAACCGGGATGGATCCCTGGAAAAGTGGATGCTTCCCATGCTGGGAGAAGTGGGCCGTTTTTGCCAGGAGCGCAAGGAGAAATGCTTCCGGGCAGAAAATGTGCCCCAGATAGCGGTATTTTTGTCTACCTATAATTATTATAAAATCTTTCGTCGCCCGCTGTTCCCGGAAAAGGAGTACATTGCCGCCCGGGGAATCACCCAGGCGCTGCTGGATAATCAGCTGTCGGTGCAGCTTATCTCCGAGCATCATCTTAGAGAGGATTTGATGCGGTATCCCGTACTGGTATTGCCGGAGCTGGCCTGGCTGGAGGAGGAGACCGTCAGCATGCTAAAGTGTTATGTAGCACAAGGAGGACATCTGGTGGCAGCCGGTCCGCTGGCCGCCCAGTATTTTAAGGATGAGGCAGGCGCTTCCATGGAGCATCCCTTTACTGAGGCGGAGCGGAAGGTTCTGGGGAACTGCCTAAGCATTGAGGAGCTGGAACAGATGGAAGAGAGCCTTGGGGTCACCACCAAGCGATATCTTAAGGTCAACGGCTGGATGACAGGCCTTCATTCCTTAAGCTGTGCCGTGACACCTCTGGAAGGGACCCAGGCTGTGGGCAGACTGTATGAGGGAAATGCGGCAAAGGGAGCTTCTTACCCTGCGGCCACTGTCCGCCGTGCAGGAAAAGGAAGCTATACCTGTATTTGGGTGAATACCGGGGAAAAATATCTGCTGGCCCAGCGGTTTCTGGTACGTGATTTCTGGGGAGATCTTGTGAAGGAGGTGTTTAAGCCCATGGTGCGGGTGACGGGGTCCCATCTGGTGGATGTGAACATCAGCCGTAAGGGGGAAGAATTGCTGGTACACCTAATCAACACCTCCGGCGCCCATGGCAGTGAGCATACTTATATTTACGATGAGATTACACCCCTTGGGAATCTGGAGCTTGCAGTTGACTTAAAAGGCTGTCCTTCCAGGGTGGAAGCAGTACCGGCTCAGCCCGTGGAGTGGGATTGGTCCGAGGGTGTGCTGCATATTTCGGTGAGCAGCCTGGATATTTACACCATACTTTCCATCTGTTAGGAATATGGCATAAAAGCAGCACTTGCTTATCAATAAATTTCTGAAAAGGGGTTGACACAGAGGAAAAAATGTGCGGCCGCTTTCGCTGAGAATAATCAGCGAAAGCGGCCTTTGTAATGATTTCAGGAATGACTTTACCAATCCCGCCTTTGTACCGGTGGGCTTGCATTTACTGTTTCTTTAATTTCTCAATTTCTTCTTTCAGATGGCGGATTTCTTCCTCGGCCAGATCAGCACGTTTACGCTCTCGTTCTGTGTTGGCTCTTTCTGCTTCGCGGCCCTGCTGAATGCCCTGGCTGATACCCCGTTGAATCCCCTGTTGAATGCCTTTGTTAAGCAGCATTTCTTCACGTTCATATACTTTCATATAGCCCACTGACACCCCCTTATCTCTTTTTACGGTTTCCACCATGGACTGGATTTCTTTTAGGTTCTCGTTTTTGGCATTGGCTTTTGTGGTGTGTTCCATATACGTGAGCAGCTGACGCAACTCTTCCGGGGGATTCCCTACAGTGCCTCTGGTGTACAGAAATAATGTTTTGGCTCCATCATCATAGGGCATCTGCGGTTCCTCCCGGCAGTTGTTTTGAATGGTATAAACCATGCGTTTTAAGCCAAATGGATCATAGGACACAATCATGAGGATTATCACGTTTTTTAAAGCGTGGTAGGTCTTGCCGGATTCCAGGCTATCGGAATCAATCTTTGCGTGGTAGAACCGGACCCGCCTGGGAAGAGCCATAACAGCCTGCGTCTCGCTGTTATTGTCAGGTTCCACATCATAGATAGTTGCATTTTCCGGGGCATCCTCTGAAAGGCTGTCCTCCTCCAGATAGACGTCCAGCCGGGCTCCGTGCAAGTCGGTATCGTTGCCCAAAAGGGGCCTTTGTGGAACCACCTTCAGTCTGCCAAAATCCTTTTGAAAAATAATCCTTAAAAGGATTCTGCTGAACTGCTCTCCGATTCCGGGGTAGCTGACCATGGAACCGAATAGAAAATCATCCAATAAATTTAGTTCTTCCAGTTTTCTTCGTGCCATACACGTGTCTCCTTTCCTTCTCCTGTCCGCATTTTGGGACAGCTGATTGGTGAAGGAAGAAACGGATAGACAGGCGCGATACAAAAATCCCTTCGTTTCGGTTCATCCACCATAATTTAGTTGTGATTCATATGGGGATTTCTTACCGAAACGGTATTGGAATTTGCCCTGATATGTAATTTCATTTTAGCAAGCGTAGCAAAGGGTGTCAAGAAATATTTGCATTTGGTTGCAGCACCTGCATAATTTCCTGAAAATATGTAAATAGTTAGGAAATAAAAATTTATGAGGAGTTGAAAAAAGGGGCTTGTCAATTCCCTGGATGCATGGTACAATAGCAAAAACAAAGCGGATGCCTGGAGAGATGGAGCAGGGTTTTTGTATGGCAGAGATGCCATATAAGAATCATGCTCTTTTTTATATCATAGGAAAGCTCTTTGAACTTCCCTATGATATAAAAAGCCCTCTGGGCAGGATGCGCACGCAAATGCAGAGGAAATATGTCGCTGAGGCGACGCATTTGCGGCGCAGAATTTCGCAAAGCGAAATTCTTTTTCATTTTTCCATAAGACTACATTTTCAAGGAGGGGTTTTACATGCAAAAGTACATCATGGCACTGGATGCCGGAACCACCAGCAACCGTTGTATTTTGTTTAATGAGAGAGGCGAGATGGTGAGCGTCGCCCAGAAGGAGTTCACCCAGTATTTCCCGAAGCCGGGCTGGGTGGAGCACGACGCCAACGAAATCTGGTCCACACAGCTTGGGGTAGCGG
>CAPNGW010000007.1:2936-25087 GCA_948665105.1 uncultured Lachnospiraceae bacterium | reverse complement strand
ATCATCCGCTTCGCCACCCCGGAAACGCTCTATGAGCGCGTATGCCGCATGGGACTTGACAAGCTTCCCCACCACGCCGGTGACTGGACAGACTACTGGAATTTCGGTTCTGCCAGCACCCCCCGGGAATTGAAATTCAACCGACACGCCAAAAACAATCTGGCAAAGGCTGATTTCCTGGCCGCCATGAACCCCCAAGCCTGTTCTTCCAGGCATCTCGCCATATCAGAGGAGGCTTACGAGAACACCGTCTTATTCGACGAGCATACCTGGGGCTCCTGCGAATCCATTACGCAACCGGATCAGGATGAGACCTACGCACAGCTAAACCACAAAAAGGAATTTGCCTATGCTGCTGCCGACTTATCCTCCTACCTGCTTGGCATGGAACTGGAGCAGGCCGCAGGCAATCCGCTGCAATCCGATGCACAGGAAGGACTGTATATTGTGAACCCCACTGCTTTTTCCCTACAACAGGAGATTACAGTCCCCTCCTATATGCTGCATCCCGGCAGGACCCTTGCAGCTGTAAGGGTCAAGGAACAGCTTCCCTATCTGCGCAACGAAGCCGATACCGTTTCTCTGGGAAGTATTCCCATAGCTCCTTTTTCCGCAAAGAAGATTCCCTTTTCCGCTTTTTCCCAAAAAGCGGCTGATTCCGATGCCTTCCATATCAGCAGCGACGAATTGGAAACCCCCTTTTACCGGATTTCCCTTCATCCCTCCACAGGCCGGATTCTGCAAATATACCACAAGGAAGCAAAACGGGAGCTTCTGAATCCTCACGACGAATGGGGCTTTTTCGACTTGGCAGAGGAGCGTATCGACCAAAGATACGGAACTCCCTCAAGGGCAACACTTTTTCCCAGAGACATTGAAAAAGGAAACCGGAGCATCACCCAATGGAATCATGACTGGAAGGCGATACGTGAGAGAGTACAGCAGTTCGTGGATTACCAGGTACTGGAACAGCCAGACCGTGTTACGCTCTGTTACCGCTTCCGCTCCCGCAGCCTCAGCAATCTGGAGCAGCGGATTACCTTTTTTGCCCTTCATTCCCGTATCAGCCTTGACGCCAGCTTTACCAAGGAGCCTTCCAGAGAACCCGAAAGTCTTTACTTCACGTTCCCACTGGCGCTTAACCAAGGGTGGGAATGCTGCTACGATACGGCCAATACCTTTGTCCTGCTTGACAAGGAGCAGCTGGGTCATGTCTGCCGCGACTACATCACCGTAGACAAAACCGTTTCCATGTACGACGGCTCTTTCGGATTTACACTGGCCTGTCCGGACGCGCCCATGGTGATGGCAGGCGACTTCCATTTCGGAAGAGAGAGGAAGGAAATTGAACGCGCCGCTAATCCGTTGCTGTTGGCATGGCCTGTTAATAACTACTGGGATACCAACTTTGCCGCCTCTCAGGAGGGAAAGCTATCCTTTCACTACGAATTAAGCACCTTTACCACATTCCACCCCATGGATGCATACAAAGCCGGGCTCCTCTCTGCTTCCGCCTGCGCGGTGGGCGCTGCTATACACTGTCCGTCCGCATGGGAACAGACCTTTTTACAGTATGACGGCAAGGACTGCGCCCCCATCTTCCTTCGCCCCAGCTTCGGAAAAGAAGGTGTATTGTCAGCCATACAGAATTTTAACCCCGCAGAAAACAGCTGCACCCTTTCTTTCCCCGGGAAAACGCTCACCTTTGCCGCTGTCACCGATATCCAGGGCAATCCCAGACAGGAGCTGGATATCCAAAATAACCGCGTATCCGTTCCCCTTAGCCCCAGCGGAATTACCTATGTAACCCTGCACTTTTAGGACCCTGCATATCAGAGGAGGAGATATTGTGGCTTGCATTGATGTTCAGCATCTGAATCGTTCTTTCACCTATTATGAGAAGGAAGCCGGTTACAAGGGTTCCTTTCGGAATCTGTTTCACCGCCAGAGGAAGGTGCGGGAAGCGGTAAAAGATATTTCCTTTGCCATTGAGCAGGGTGAATTTGTAGGTTTTATCGGCCCCAACGGAGCCGGTAAAACCACCACTTTAAAAATGTTGTCCGGTATTCTGTATCCCACCCTTGGCACTGCAGCCGTCAACGGATATATCCCCTGGGAGCGGAAGGAGCCCTTCAAAAAGCAAATTGCTTTGGTTGCCGGCCAGAAATCGCAGCTATGGCCGGACCTGCCAGCCGCCGATTCGTTCTACTTAAACAAATGTCTCTATGAAATCCCGGACCGGCAATATCAGGCTACCCTTCAGGAATTGACAGAGCTATTGGGTGTGCGGGATAAGTTGAACATGCAGGTGCGGCGCCTCTCTTTGGGAGAACGCATGAAAATGGAGCTGGCCGCTGCCCTTTTGCACAATCCACAGGTGATTTTTCTGGATGAACCTACCATCGGCTTGGATCTTCTGTCACAACAGTCCATCCGAAACTATCTAAAGGAATACAACAAGCGCACCGGAGCTACCATGATACTTACCAGCCACTATATCAAGGACATCGAGGAGCTTTGCAAAAGAGCGATTGTGATTACCAACGGGAAAAAGGTATACGACGGACCTCTTGAAAGTCTGAAACAATACGGCGAGGATGGCGGTTCTGTGGAGAAGGGCATCGAGGCCATCTTCCACCAGGAGGCGGAAGGCATATGACAACATTAATCAAATGGAAGGCCGGATTTTCCATCGGCTTTTTGCGGGCACTGGAGCACCGATTCGATCTTTTTGCAGGACTCTTCGGAGCAGTTTCTCCCATTGTGGTACAGCTGTTTTTATGGACAGCAATCTACAATAGCTCAGGAAAATCCACCGAAGTTTACGGCTACACCTTTTCTCAGATGATTGCTTATGTTATCATCGCAGCGCTGGTGAATAAGGTAGTCAATACCGGTGTGGAAAATGTCATCAATGAGGATATTCACACGGGCGGCATCGCCAAATACCTGATAAAGCCCGTGAATTATATAGGATTCCGCTTTACGCAGACCACAGGACAGCAGATCCCTGCTCTGATATCCGTATTGCTGCTTTCCCTCACAACCTTTGCCGTGCTCCACTTCACCATAGACTTTACTATCTCTCCGGGAAAAATGTTTTTGTTTGTCATTGCCTTGCTTTTGGGTGTAATTTTAAATTTTTTTATATTTCTGCTGATTAGCATGAGCGCCTTTTGGATAACGGAAGCAGGTTCCTTTTTCATGACTGTTCAAGTAGTAATTATGGTGGCCAGCGGCGGTGTATGCCCCATTACCGTGTTAGGCGATACCTTTGTAAGCGTAATGGAATATCTGCCCTTTATCTATACCACCTATTTCCCCATACAGATTATCACAGGCTCTTTGGCTTTGTCCGCTATTACCTACGGTCTCCTGATTCAGGTATGCTGGATTACAGTACTGTCGCTTTTTTCTGCCTTTGTGTGGAGAAAAGGAATTCGCCATTATGTGGCAGTCGGGGGCTAGAGCGCCTCAGAAAAGGAGCAGCTATGCGTTATTTCTTGTCACGATGCAAATGGTATTTTCACATGCTCTGGATGTTTGCTAAAATGTCCATGCTCTCCCAGCTGGAATACCGCCTGAATTTTATTGCTTTTTCTGCCGTTGAACTGGGATACATGATTATAAAGCTTCTCTATCTGGTTATCGTTATGCATACCGGCGTTACGGTAGGCTCGCTGACTCCGGATATGGTCATGATGTTCATCGGGACCTATATCTTTATGACCGGTATCTGGATGATGTTCAGAGGCATCAATGAGCTTCCCTACAAGGTCCTGCATGGTGAAATGGATTTGTTAATGACCAAGCCAGGTTCTCTGCAATTCCTGCAAACCTTCGGCCAATTCAACTTTGGGCTTACCATCCCCAATGTGACTGCCGGACTCATTTTAATTGTCATAAGCTGGCGCCGGGTGCATATCCCGGTTACCCTGATAAATATAGCAGGTTTTACCCTTTACCTGATGCTGGGCATTGTTTTAACCTATGGATTCATTTTGATTCCGACCCTTCTTATTTTCTGGGTTACCTCCATAGGCGGGGTCAGCAATATGATTATTGCCACTTGGGAGCTTAACAATATGCCCATGCAGCTATACAACAAATATCTGCGCGCAGCGGGCACTTATCTTTTGCCGATTTTTCTGATTACCAACTGGCCCGGTCAGTTTCTCTTTCGGCAGCTCTCCCTTCTTGAGTCTGTTTGGGGTGTATTCTTTCCTCTGCTGCTTTTGGTGCTTTCCAGGATTATGTGGAAGCAGGCTTTCCGCCGCTATACCAGTGCAAACGGATAACCCTCTTCCTTTTCACCAATGCCAAAAGGACCTTCGGCTTATATTCACTTCATAAAGGGAATACAAACCGAAGGTCTTCTCCTACTGTCAAATCTGCTTACCGGTATTCTTTTACCGCTTCAAACATGGCCACAATATTCTGGGGTGGAACATTGGCCAGAATATTGTGCACCTGTTGGAACACATACCCGCCGTCTTTGTACATCGCATCCAGGTTCCTGCGGACACTGTCCTTAACTTCCTGCATTGTTCCATTGCTCAATATGGTCTGCACATCGCATCCTCCGCCCCAGAATACCAGGTCCTTGCCGAAGGTTTCCTTCAATTTATAGACATCCATGTTTTCACTGGAAATCTGAACCGGATTGATTGCATCGACACCTGCATCAATCAAATCATCAATCAAAGGAAAAATGCTGCCGCAGCAGTGCAGACATATTTTCACATCCGGATCTGTCTTATGTACATATTCCCACATTTTCCTGTGATACGGTTTAATCATTGTCCGATACATCTGCGGCGACATCTGCGGCGCATTCTGCGCGCCCAAATCATCACCAAAGCCGATTACCTGAATCCGTCCCTTATAATGTTTTAGAAATATCTCCAGATTCTTCATATGCTGTTCCAGAAGCTTATCCAAAAACCGCTCCACTATCTCCGGCTCACAGGCCAGATACGCGAGCCAGTTTTCCATTCCGAACATAAAGCTTCCATTCTCATGTATGTTTCCCCCGAAGGTTCCATAGAGAGCCTTTCCGCTTCCGGACACGCGGCTCATAAATTCCTCCCGTTTCCTTAAGCCTTCCCCCTCAAATCCATAGGGCGCCGGATATGTTCCGATTTCCGCCCACATATTATCGTGAAAGGCTTCTTCCATATCTGAAAAATCCGAATCCTCATCTGCATCCATGTAAGGATAACTGGTCTGCTCAAAATAGAGACTGCTGGCTTTCTGCACACCCAGCCGTTTTCCGTTTTTATTATAGAGCCAGGCATCCTGCCCCTCCCGTCTCATATCATGGTGCACCGGAACCTTTACCAAGGTTCCGTCATTCTGCTCCCAATCCTTCCAGAGGGAAGCATCCTCCTTGGCTCCCCGTGCAAAATCCACAACATCTATCCCGAACATTTCCAGAATATCCTCATCCGGTATCACAAGCTGCTGCACGACGTCATATAGATACAACGGCTTGCTCTCAAGTCCCAGATACTGGCGCAGGTTTTTATAAGCCTCCACCGAAAAATTACTGGATCTGTGTCCGCCACAGTCAATCGGCACCCGGTCGGGCTGTCTGTGATTTAACGCTGCCACTACACGTTCTCTGCTATTCATCTTAAACACCATTCCTTTCCACTTTTTAGCGATAGGTTCCATATGTATGAGCCGCCTGATACATGGCCAGCAGATTCTCCACCGGCGTATTATCCTGAATCATATGAGTCGGAGAAAGATGATATCCGCCTCCGGGCATCATGATTTCCAAGGTTTGCCTGACATTTTGTTCCACCTCATCAGGAGTTCCGTAGGCCAACGGTCCCGCCGTAGAAATGCATCCATGGAACGAAAGCCGTCCGCCAAAATTCTCCTTCAAATAACGAGGACTCATATCCGACGCTTCCGGCTGTAAGGTATCCACTGCATTCACACCCATCTCTATAAAATCCTCATATACCCAGCTTGAACTGCCACAGGTATGTACCATTACCGGTTTCCCATAAGCCTTGGCCAAATCCATGTATTTCTGATGAAAAGGACGCAGCACCCTGCGGTACATCTCAAGACTGATCATAGGCGCACGCTGAGTCCCCAAATCCTCCCCCAGCCATACAAAATCAATCAAATCTCCGGCCTCTTCCAACGCCATCTCCATGGTCCCAAGCTCCATCTCCACCATCCTGCTTACATAAGTAAGGGTGGCCTCATCCTCCATCATCAAATTCACCAGTGCATCTTCCATTCCCATAACCCGGCCGGTGGAATTGATAATATCAGCAGTACCGGCCCCTCCGATGGCAATTGCTCTGTCAGAAAAAGGCTTTAGCTCCTGTCGCAACGTCTCAACCGAAAAATCATTCAAATCCGGCACATGAAAATTAGCAATCGCCTCATCATCTGCGCCCTGTAGTGGAAAATCACAAAAATCCCAGTATCCGCCACTCTCATTTTCCACCCAGCGCATATTAAATCCATAAACAGGATCCGTTACCCGGTTCTTTAATACCGGAAACCGATTCTCTCCTATAAAGCGTGGGTTTGTAAACCAATAATCCGCACCTATGATATTAAACAGGCTCCTATAATCCTTGGAATCCACACCAAGGGCTTTGCAAAACCTGGCATGCACTGCTGGATTTGCTGAATAATCAATGGGTATCCGATCCGTTTCCTCTAAAGCAAAGGTCCGCAAAACACGTTCTTTTGAGTTCATGGTTTCTTTTGCCTTTTCTATAATTCCCACGGCTTTGTTCTTCCTTTCCTATAGTCAAATTAATCATCTTTTTTATAAATTTTATCATGCTGGTTTTTATGTGTCAACGGACCACCCCCACATACCTCTTAATCCCTTATAAAACTTGATAAACTTGATATCACTCTTTCTTATTGACAGACACATTTTGTTTTCGTATAATTAGAACATATATAATCAAGTTATACATGTTATTATCCAACCTTGACATCAGCATTCCAATGATTGTCCAGAAAGGAATTTTATGGCAAAATATTTATATTTAGAAATTAAAGAATATCTTTTAAAAATAATTAAAGAAAATAAAAATATTGCACATTATAAGCTTCCTTCCGAGAATCAACTGGCTCTTAAATTTTCCACCACCCGCATTACAGCCAAACGGGCCTTGACTGAGCTGCAAGAGGCCGGCTATATCTATCGAATCCACGGAAAAGGCTCTTTCATTGCGCCCTCTACTGCCTCCAATGAGGAACTACAAACCGGAAATTTTATCTGTATGCTGTTGCCCGATATAGAGAGCCGGTTTGTTACGACTCTGATAGACGGCGTCCAAGGTGTTTTGGGGAATCAGGGATTTCACCTACTGATACTAAGAGAAAGCGAAGCAGAATTATCCGGCAGCAAGCTCATCAGCCAGATGATAGATTTAGGTATCAAAGGAATTATTGTGTTTCCCAACAGCAATGCCAGGTATAATAAGGATTTGTTACTGTTGGCTTTCAACCGTTTTCCGGTTGTCTTTGTTGACCGTACCCTGCGGGATTTGGAAATCAGCTCCGTTACCAGCGACCACCATAAAATGGTAAAAAAAGCGGTGGAGCTGTTGTTTGGGCACGGCTGTAAAAATGTTGGCTTTATATCCAAGCCTGCCGAATATTCCACCAGTATCGCCCAGAGAATTTCCGGCTACGAAAAAGCCCACATTGAAAACAACCGCACCATACGCTCCGGCAATGTTCTGTATCTTTCCAAGGAGGACCCGGCCCAGGAAATTCGGATTCTGCATTTTTTAGAGGAAAATATGGATATAGACGGACTGCTGGCCTATAGCGGTCCCATGGGCTTTCATTTGTA
Organism: uncultured Lachnospiraceae bacterium; assembly: GCA_948665105.1. GTDB lineage: Bacteria > Bacillota > Clostridia > Lachnospirales > Lachnospiraceae > 14-2. The sequence goes on along the minus strand of CAPNGW010000007.1, from coordinate 17,241 downwards.
CCGTGCCTTGCAAAAGGCCGGCATTCGTGTACCTGAACAGATGGAGATTATCTTTATTGATGACGAATATACCTCTTTTTTGGATTTGCTTCCCTTCGCTCCTACCTGTATCGCCCAGCGCGGATCTGAGATAGGAAGGCAGGCGGCTCAACTGATTTTAAAATATATCCAGAAAAAAAACGTTACCGTTGAAAAAATCTTTGTGGACTGTGACATTGTAGAACGAGAATCTACCGGATCATAGTCCACCCCAGGTTCAGGGATACTTGCCGAGTTGATATACCTCTGCAAGCTGCTTTCCCCTTGCTACTTCACATGCCTGTCTGTAATAATGGCTCACTGCAGTGTCAAATACGTTTTTTCTTTTACCGGAAAGCAGGTCATTACTCAATCTGATTTCCCGGTGATATGCAATTTTGTTTCCCTGACAGACAATATAATTTTGTTGATTCTTTAAATTGACCACTAATTGGGGCATATCACCGATATAAATTTCATCGCCCTCCTGCCTTACAGAAATGGGTTTATTGCATGAACTGTTTTTTACCAATATTTTTCTTGTTTCCATATTTTCTTACCTTCCCGGAAAAGTGATAAATATTCGATTTTCTGTTTCACCGTATCTGCAATTCGGTTTACACGTTCTTTTGGCATGTCTGTATACTCTTTCAGCAGCTGTTCACAGACTTTACCTTCTTTTAGTCCATAGTTTACCGCCTGTCTTATCATTTCCTCATATATGTTTGAATCGTTGGGAGTTTTAACGTTCTTAATCAATTGATATGCAGATACAAACTCCAGTTTCGTGGACGTAAACAATGGATTCAAAGAACACGGAACTTCCACACCATCCACAATTACTTTTTTTATTTTATATTCAGAAAAGTTATTCCAGCCTGTTTTTTCATTCAATTTCCGTGATGCCTGCTGAATACCTCTTCTCGAATCGGGTATTGCTCTGCCTGCCCACCACTCAATTAATCCGGGCATATTATTTTCATCGCAGCCTACCGGCAGCTTTTCAGGCAGATATATTTCCAAAACATATCCTGCACCTGGTGTTTACAGGGTTGTTTCATAAATCTTTATATCATCTGTACTTGGAAGGCAGCGACTGCAAATCCTTGAAGATATATGGAACTGGTCCATAAAATCCTTGACACTATACGTTCATCTTGCTAAAATAAAATCACATATCAGGGCAAATTCTAATACCGTTTCGGTAAGAAATCCCCATATGAGTCACAACTAAACTATGGCGGAGAAACCGAAACGAAAGGAACTGGCACCATGCCTGCCTATCCGTTTCTTCTTCCGCCAGCCATATGTTCGTAATACGGACCGGAAAAGGAAAGGAGACGCAAGTATGGCACGAAGAAAACTGGAAGAATTGAATCTACTGGACGATTTTTTATTCGGTTCCATGGTCAACTACCCTGGAATCGGGGAACAATTCAGCCGAATCCTTCTAAAGATTATATTCCAAAAGGATTTCGGCAGATTGAAGGTGGTTCCACAAAGGGTCCTCCTGGGCAACGATACGAATTTACACGGCGCCCGGCTGGACGTCTATCTGGAAGAGGACGCATTGTCGGAGGATGCCCCGGATAATGCAACTATCTATGATGTAGAGCCTGACAATGACAGCAATACCCAATCCATTACGGCTCTTCCTAAGCGAGTTCGGTTCTATCACGCAAAGATTGATTCCGAGAGCCTGGAATCTGGTAAGACATACCACGCCTTAAAAAACGTGATAATCATTATGATTATGCCCTACGACCCATTTGGCTTAAACCGCATGGTTTACACCATTCAAAACAGTTGCCAGGAGGAGCCTCAGATGCCCTATGACGGCGGAGCCAAAACACTGTTTCTCTACACCAGAGGCTCCGCCGGGAATCCTCCGCAAGAACTGTGCCAGCTACTTACATACATGGAACACACTACAAGAGCCAATGTAAAAAATGAAAATCTAAAAAAATCCAATCCATGGTAGAGACCGTAAAAAGAGATAAGGGGGTGTCAGTGGGATATATGAAAGTATATGAACGCGAAGAAATGCTTCTTAACAAAGGGATTCAGCAAGGTCGTGAAGCAGAAAGAGCCAACACCGAACGAGAACGCAAACGTGCTGACCTGGCCGAGGAGGAAAACCGCCGTCTGAAGGAAGAAATCAAAAAACTAAAGAAGCAGTAATCTCAAGCTATAAGCGCCAGCCTCTGCCATACAGACGCACAATAAGTGGTATTCCAAAACCATGTGTTTTGAGATACCTCTTACTTGTTTTATCTATCAGTCTAATATAATGGTAATTGATTATACCCTAATATCCAAAGAGGGTCTTGGTTTTAATGCAAATTCACTACTGCCTTTTACAATGCGATTTTCTACATCCTCACGGGCAATATTGCGTACAATGTTTGTATCAAATGGCTGTCCAAGTTGCCAGTTGGGGTTTGCTTCTTTTACGGCTTCGTAAAACGCTTTTGTATACATTCGCTCATATTGTCCAAGTGTCCATGTACCGCTTAATCTATCTGATTTTTTAACGCTTAATTGATAGCGTGTAAAAACTTCAGTACGTTTTGTTGTATCGCCGTTGGCGACTCCGTTTTCTTGAATGAAATGGCGCTTTGTTTCATCAAACATATCCTGCCGGGCAGTTTCAGAAACATCTATTATTTTATGGTATTCCGATGGGTCTTTACCTGTAACGTCCATTCCTGCCACACCATAGGGATTTACGAAATCACCGTCCTCATCAAAAAGCCCCATATAATTACGAATAAATGTTTCTTCGTCTGCTTCAAGTGGATTTTTAAATTTTAAATCAAGGTCATCATATTTTTGCCCAAGCATCTGCTTAAGCATTTTCAGTTCTTGCAAAGCCTTTTCATTCTTCACTTCCGCAGCAGACTTAGGTGTTTCTCCGTTAGGATGTCCTTCGTCATACATTGCTTTAGCACGTTTGTACCGTGCGCTGCTTATGTCGATTGCGCCTGTGTAAGGCTTATAACCTACAATCATTGACATAACGTAATCCTCCTTTATTAGTTGTAGTTGTCTTCATAATATATATCGTCACCTCCCCTAAAAGATAAAGACATTCTAAATACTTATAATCAAAATGTAAATTATGAGTGAAAGCTTACATCTTTACCGTACAGGAGCATTTTCCCAGGGCTCATCCCATGAAAGCTTTGCCCAGCAGGGAACCTCGGTCCCTTCGGTTACCCACTGATTCCGCTCTGATCCGTCAATCAGATATCCGGCCGGATTAGTTGCCAAGGTTTCCGAAGATACCGTGGGAACAGCCTTCTGTGCCAGATTGGGATTCTCCGGCACAACCGTATCGTAGATACTGTCTGCTGAGCCTGCACTTTCAGAGGCCCTGTGTAGACAATGGTTGATAACGCCATTGCCAAGGCCATTAAAATAGATAAAATCCATTCCTTACGCTTTTTCTTTTGATTTTTCAATTTTTCCCTTCCCCCCCATCCCTTCCATTTTTTAATTGTTTGCAGCAAAATTCAAATGTATCTCAGTCGGCACAGCAGGCATTGGCAAATCTGCCAAGTGAAGGTGCCAGAATGGCCACCTGTGTATTGGCTGTAGGGCCTATTATTTTCCTTTATCCGCTCCTTCAGAAATATTTTTCATCCGGACTGACCATCGGTGCAGTAAAGGAATAACGTGTTTTTAATTACCTTATGATATGAGAAGTTCAAAAAGGCGTTATGCCCATGAACTTTTTTAATACAAAAATAATAAAATCTTAAAGGAAGAGATTGGTGCCCACCTGAGCCTGGTTATGGTGGATGGCTCTCAATATCAGGATAAAATGAACCTGATGATTAACACAGGAGACGACTGGGATTTGTGCTTCACTGCACACTGCTTCGATTTCTACAATCACGCAAGCAAGGGTGCATATGCTGATTTGACAGAATTACTTCCCAAGCTGGCACCGGAAACCTATTCCAGAATTCCGGAAGGATTATGGAAGGATGTTACCGTTGACGGCAAGATTCTTGCCTCCCCGAACTATCAGCAGTGGGGTGCAGCCGCAAGAAAAGGCTTCAAATTCAGAAGTGATATTGCCAAAGAGGTTGGCTTTGACTGGGAATCCGTTAAGGATATGGATACCCTGGAAGCACTGAATGTAATCGGTGACTTTATCGGAAAAGCGTTAGAGCTTCACCCGGATATGATTGGCTGGGAGACAGCCGAGGGCGGTACCTTGTGGAAAAGTGATGCCCTTTACTGGGATATGGAATCCGTTGGTGATTCTCAGACACCTGGCTGGATTCGCTATGAAGATCCGAATATCGTCATCAATCAGTTTGCAACCGATGAATTTATGGAATACTGCAAAATCATGCGTGACCGGTATGAGAAGGGGTATGTAAGAAAAGACGGCTCCACCGTTACAGATACTAGTGTTGACAGACAAGCATCGAAATTCATTGCAGAGTTATGCTATGGATGGCCGGATTCTGTGGACATGCCCGGCAATTTAGATGTATCCAAAAGATGGAACGGTATCTCTTGTAGATGGGAAATACAACTTCAATTATAACGAATGGCAGATTGGCCAGTCCTATAGCCCGGACTTTACCCGCGCTCTTTACAGCAAAAACGAAGCTGGCGACAAACAGAAGGAAGCACAGAGCATCGTATTTGAGGCAGATAAAACAGCCGACGTTTCTCCGTTAGCCGGATTTGTATTTGAGCCCGAACCCGTTAAGACCCAGATTGCAAACTGTTCCGCAATTATTACTGAGATGCTTCCGGCTCTTAGCAGTGGTTCCGTTGATCCGATAGAAAAGGTTCCGGAGTTCCTTTCCCGACTGGAAGGCGCAGGCGTGAATGAAATCATTGCTGAGAAGCAGGCACAGATTGACACCTGGATGGCAGCACAATAATTTTTTATAACCATAGTGCTGCCGCACGAAATTGTGCGGCAGCACTCCTAAAAATACGTCTGATTCTGACGAAACATAAAATGATTGATTACTCAGCAACTGTCAGCTTTCCATGATCCATCTCGTACACTTCATCGCACAGCACTTCTATATCCTCTTTGTTATGACTTGCCAGAATAATAGATTTTCCTTCATCCCTTAAATTTAGCAGGATTTCTCTGACATCTTCCACGCCCTGATTGTCCAAACCGTTCATTGGCTCATCCAAAATCAGAATATCCGGATTTTCCATAATAGCCTGTGCAATCCCAAGTCTTTGACGCATCCCCAAAGAATATTTTCCAACTTTCTTTTTGCTGTTCGGATCAAGTCCAACTCGTTCCATGTTCTCTTTTATTTCTTTTTTTCCAATCATATTTTTAATACTTGCAAGATACTCGAGATTTTTATATCCACTATAAGAGCTGAGAAAACCGGGAGTTTCAATGATAATTCCTATATTATCGGCAAAATCTGTATCCTTGCCGATTTCTTTACCGCCTACAATGACTCTGCCGCTGGTAGGTTTTAAAAAACCTATCATTGTCTTAAATAAAACAGTTTTTCCAGAACCGTTTCTTCCAACGATCCCATAAATTTTTCCTCTCTCAAATTCTATAGAGACATTGTTAAGAGCAATATCTGAACCAAATTTTTTTATTACCTTATCAACTTTTATAATGCTTTCCATCGTCTTAAACTCCTTCCATTTCTTTACCTTTCAACAAATAACTACCCAGCAGGTAACAGACCATGATGATTGTGACTTGAACAATAATTACGCTTATAATAGAGAATCCATACATATCTTCATATAAATTGCTTTGTACATACATTCCCCATGATCCAAACATAAATTTTGCACTCTCTTTAAAACGGAAACCACTTAGAAAAGTCAACCCTTCTAATAACAATATAACTGCCGGTATCATTTTTTTAATTTTTAAAGTTTCCAGCAAAAGAAATAATACTGATAAAGTCATTGCATGGACTGTCCACAAAACAAAAATCGTTGATATTTCTTTTAGATTGCCTGTAAACATCTGTAATACAAACAAATCAATTATCTTGAATACTGTCAATAAACTACCCGCTATAAATACCCCATACAACAAGCTTCTCAAGAAGTGATGTTTCCACCACTTCTGTATCCACCCACATCGGACCATAACAAAGCGTCTATTCTGCTTATCCATACCAAAGCGAAAACCAATTATCAATAAATAAATTCCTATCGGAAATAGCCAGCATCCCAAAGGAACTAACGGAAACGTATCCATTTCATTCATAGGAACACCTGCAAATAATTGAAAAAATAAAGACATTTCCGTTTATTCCTCCTCCACCTCATCCTTAAAATCTACCCACCCAATCAACCATAAAGAAATCAATGCCAAAATCAATATGATTGCACAAAATAAAACTACGACTTTCCATTGTCCACCATTTCCATCTATGGCATATCCGGGAATTGCTTTTGCCATAAGAGATAAATGTGTAAATCCCTCCTGTTGTAATAAATATCCTGAAATTTGTATACCGAATACAATCAATATTCCATAAATCTCTTTTAGCAAAAGATTGCACACATAAAGCAAAAATCCAATCAATATTAAATACAAGAATAGAAGGATAAAAGTAATCATAAACGCCTGTGGTACTGTCATTGTCTGCATAACGTTCACCCACGGAAATGAAATATTATATTTCACTCCTAAATGATTCCCCGTATCCATCGCCAAATTATAAACCGGACTACTCCATATATTTCCCCAAAAGCCACACAAAAAACTGACAGTTACCGATACAACTGCTATGCCGGCAACATATAGAAATGCCTGAATTATAATATATTGAAGCATCGCTGCATCCCATTTTTTCCGGCTGCTCCTGCATAATGACAGATATGTGTTCTTTTTAATAAAAGGAGCATCTGATATAATCAATAACCAGCCCACAATAAGAAACAAAATACTTTTGTGATGATGCTCCACTACAATAAAGGCTTCCAGGATATTAACCGGTTCCCCGATATCTAATGCATACTGTAAAAAATAATTCAGCCAGTATCCAAACAATGCCATTCCCAAAAGAAAGCCCATGATTACCCGCTTATTATGCCGTTCCTCCAGAAACGTAGCTTTCGTCATGTAATAGATTTGTTTTATCCTACCCATTCCGTCCCCTCCTTTTCAGTCCCCACATGACCACAAATGATACCAGCAAAATATAAATACATTCCATAAACCCGGACAATGGATAATTGTTCAAGTCATCCCCACGCATAAGATAAATCGGATTCAACGCCGGAATTTTCCCTAACGCCAGCCACATAGCCTCATACAATACAAATGGTGCAATTAGTGCCACATATTTATTCGGAAGCCATACTGCAAATGCAAGACCTGCCAATGCCCATATACATCCAAACAGAAAACCTAATATTACTTTCCAAAGAAAGATATACCACTCTCCATAGTTTTCTACATAAAAAACCAATGCTGTTCCTGCCATAAGCCCTTCATCACTTCCCGTCGGTATTCCGGGAATCCCAAAGCAGTAAATAATACTCAAAACAATGATAAATGGAACAGCCAGCATCGTTCCGCCGGAAAGCGCAACTGTAACAATGCGGGTAAGAGCAAATTTTCCCGGTAACATTCTGGAATAAATCATTTTCAAATATCCACTGCTGTACTCTTCACAAAAGACAGCAGAATAAGCAAGTCCCGGAAATATAGCCGCAAACGGTGTAAATCCTGATGCTGCAAACACTTCCATCATAATAAAATAACTGCTTCTGCTCCTGTTAAGGGGCGCATGGAATGCCGCTGACACTAAAATCCATGTCACTACGAAAAGACCTGCAAAAAAAACTTTGTTTAAGAAACTTCTTTTCAAATCCTGTAAAAAGAACCCTTTCATATTACTCGCTCCTAACGATTTCTCCCGATACTGCATTCACACAAATACTCCAAATAGCTCCATTGGTCACGAATGCTTCCGCTAATTCTTCATTCTCCATCCATGCAGACATTGGCGTATAAATATGCCATACGGGAACCAATTCTAACTTATTTTTATCTTCTTTAAACGTTGGATAATATAAAAATTTAACTTCCGTCAGAACCGCTTTATTGCTTCCGTTTATTTTTCCACTGTTCAGATACGTTTCCAAAATCTTTTCAATCTGACTCCATGACAATACTGTTTCGCATTTTTCCTGGGTTTCCACTTTGCCAAGACAGGCATCCAGACTTAAGGTTACAATGCCATCTTCACATATCCATGCTTTTCCCAACGGAAGAATTTCTCCTGACGCTATAGAACCAAACTCATGTACAATCCCCATCCCTTCGTAAGACGGAGTAAACTCAATTTCATAAAATGTGACGCCTTCGTATTGATACTGCGTAATTTTATAAATATCAATTTCTGCCATACCAATTTGGGAAAGCTTCGCTAATAATATTTTTTCTGCTTCCATGTAAACATTTTCACTATCTGCTTCCTCTAGCACAGTTTCATCTGCGGATTTATAAATAGCTGCACACTTTTCATATAAGAGTTCATCCTGATAATATGCACCTGTTCCATTTGAGAAACCTGCTGTCTTTTGTTCATCCGATAATTTATAAACAGGTGCATTGCCAAAGACAGAAAATACTGCCCGTTCTTCTCCCTGCTGGTTTTCTGCCTTAGATTGTTCCATTTCCTTTTGTGCTTCCTCTGATAAATCCTTAATATTCCCTGTTTCACTTCCTAAAAACTCTGTCAAAACGTCTTTTGTAAGTGTCTCATTTTCGCCAAGCACGATTGTTTTAACATCCTGTGGAACGTCCGGCATCTGCGCCTGAATTCTGATTATATTATCCCCCGTACCAATGATACTGTTAATTTCCTGCATATCATTTTCCGTTGCGCTTTCAGGCTCATTCACTATTGCAGCCACTTCATCCTCTACAGATTCTTTTGCGTGGAGAATATCCCCATTAGCTGAACTTTCCGGAGCCTTCTGGCAGCCACAAATATCAACTGCCATCAACATCGTTACAACTACTAATCCCAAAACTTTGTTTCTCATAATTGCCTCCTGTACGATTTATTTAAGCTATATTACAGGAACCTTCTCTAGAATTTGTTCCATGTACTCGAGAAAATGCTCTGCATTTTCCCTCGTTAGCATATCAGAAGCATTTTGCTTCTGATATGCTATATTATAAATGTAATTTTTTTGTTTTCTTCTGTTTTGCGAAATTCGACCACATTATTGCCGAAATCAACCCAAAAGAGCTGTTACAAATTCATATCGCATCTTTCAACATGAATTCGCAACAGCCCTTTGCTACATCTCTTTTACATACATCATAACATCCGTTTCCATGGAATCATTTTCATATAAAAACGCTATATCTCCATGATACTTTTTCACAATTCTACGGACATTTTTAAGTCCTATCCCATGATTTACTTTATCTTCTTTTGTCGTTTCCAAAAGCCCCCTTCTTCCGTCTGCAATCCTCTGGCAGCTATTACAAATATTTAAAAATAGAATTCCCTTATCAAGTTTTATTGTTATTTTCAGTTTCTTATCTTCTGTCTGCATAGAAGCATCTATTGCATTATCCAATAGGTTTCCCAAAAGTACATTTAAATCAAACGAACGCAAGCTCAGCTGCTCTGGTATACTGATTTTTGTTTCTACCACATTTAAAACCTCATTCGCCTTTTGTATCTTATAGTTCAGCAAACTGTCAACCGTATCATTCCCTGTCTTAACATATTCCTCCGGATTGGTCATAAAATTCTTCATAGAATCTAAATATTGATTCGTTTCCTCTACCTCTTTCCTTTGTACTAAGACTTGCAACGCTAAAATGTGGTTTTTCATATCATGTCTTAAAGCACGAACTCGATTCCTGGATTCCATAATGACTTCCAACTGGTTTTGATATGCATATGTTTGTTGTTTATATATATCATTATCCCTTAAATGTATATAATTTTCTATCAGGATATTATATAGATAAAATACACTGATATTGATAGTTAACATACAGCCGCTAATCAATATTGCAGACATTTTCGGGAGTTCTCCCAGCATTAGCACACTTAAGACAATAACACTCATTGCAGGGATTACCAATAGCAATAATGTCTGCTTTCTATCAAAAGCTATCTCTTTTGCTTCGGGAGGATAGGAAATATGGCTTATAATTGTTGTACAGATCAACATCAACAGAGCTTGAATTGCCGGCTGCTGAAATTTTGCAATATCCCCAAAAACAAAAAGGACGATCAGGGAATTTGCCATATCCAAACTAAATAATATGAGCGATACCCATAATCTTTTTTTCCACAGTTCCTGATAAAAACAAGTAAGTCCTATTATCCCGAAACAATTACAAACCTCATACAGGACAGATACCTGAAATATGCTATACACCGTTGTAGTTAGCAGGCAATATATCCCCAAACCAATTTTTAATGATTTTTCCTCTATATCATCCACTGACAAAAATACATCCATGACTTTCTTTAATAGCAAAACTCTAAGAATATTTACAATTAACACAATGATTGGACTATATGATACCATCACTCATATTCGCTTTCTGATGCTGGATTATTTTACTTCTGGTTTCTTTTCTATATGGCTTACTGATATTTAAATTTTCTCCATCTGCCATTTTTACCATTTCATAAGAATATTCACTTACATATGCCTGGTTAATAATATAGGATTGATGAATCATCAAAAAATCAGCAGGAAGAGTCTCTGCTATTTTTTTTAACTTTCCATAAAATTCTTCCTTTCCATCTTTTTTTACAATTATTATTTTTTTATCCATGCTCATAAAATAAGCAATATTTCTTACCGGAACTCGGAAAACAGAATTTCCTTTTTGGTATTCAAAATAGATATCCGCACTGCTTTTTTGCTTTACGCTTCTTATTAGCACTTCTCTTATATTTTCGTCAGAGACAGGTTTAATCAAAAAATCTAATGGTTGAACCTTAAATAACTGCATGGCATAACTTTCCTTTGAAGAAATATATACGATATGCGTCTGCATATTCTCCATTTCGTCTCGAATAAAAGTTCCCACTGCAATGCCATTCTTTTGGACTAATTCTATGTCAAGAAAAAGCAGGTCCAATTCTATTCCCTTTTTCAAATCATTTTGTATGCTTTCCCCGGAATACCATACCTCAACATCAACTTTTATCTCTATCTCTTTTGAAAGTTCGTAAATCTGTTCTTCCAAAACAGAGCATAAAATCTTATCGTCATCACAAATTCCAATCTTATACATGGTCATTTCCTCCATCTATGATTTCTATTTTATACGCTTAAACGAGTAATAGCAATCCTTTTCCATCGCTGAAAATTACAACCTGCAGCTACAGACCCAGACCAATTTCGCCATTGACCGCCTTCAGGAGAGTGTAAATAATTTAGCCCGTTCCTTATTAAACAACTATAAGATACAGGCCTATCTTTTGTCTTTTCTCATAAATCTGCTCCTTTACATAAAAGTAGAGCGCATAGATTTGTTTTTTCTATACGCTCTTACGCTGTATTACTTATTTTTTTCGTAATTGTGGTCATGCTATTTTACCAAACATGAACTTAATTAAAGTTTTTTATCACCATTGCTGAATAGTTTTCTGACAGGGCATTTAATTTTTTCAAGGTGGTACTTACTATCTGCTTTGTGTTATCGTCTTTTATCTGCGGAAGAATAGCGGACAGACTGGCGCACGTTTCCGCTTTGCTCTGCTCCCCAAACTTTATTCAACATCACCTGGTAAGACATCCACTAATCTGTGGATGTCTCACCGATTTTTTGCGTATTATAATTTTTGTTATATATTCTCTGCCATAACCTACTTAAAGCTGACGCGAAGTGTCTTAATCTCAAAGGGCCGGAATTCACATACCACGAAATTATTTTCAAACTCCAGAGTCCCGGTGTTGTTCTCCAGCAAATCACATTCGCTGACAGAGCAAACCTGCTTTTCAAACACCAGTCTCGTCTCACACCGACGGTTAAACCGCTCACAGGCGCGCAGGATAAATCCGTTTCCATCCTCTGCAGGCTTAACGGCTTCAATGGAAATGTTTATGTCCTGGCAGGATACAAAGGAATGTCTGGAGGGAGCAAAGCCCTCTGCCACAAACCCGGCAACGCATTTTTTCACCACAGACTGCCCATATACATCTCCGCCGGCAGCATCACCCTCATGGGGATACAGGCTGTAGGTAAAAGTATGGACACCCTTATCTGCGCCGTCCCAGGGGTCTATGGGCCCTTTCAGCAACGTCAGGCGCAGGTTTCCATTCATCACATCCGCGCCATATTTTTCCCCTGTGAAAAGACTGACACCATAGTCATATTCCGATATATCCACATAATCATGGGCACAAAATTCAAAGCGCGCTTCCTCCCAGCTTGTATCGCTGTGTGTGGAACGTCTCACACTACCGTACTGTACGCCGCATTCCGCGTAGTCCCCATGAATATCCACAGGAAATTCCGCCTTCAGCAAGGTTTGGGATTCCTGCCAGTCCACAGTCGTCTCAAAGTCAATCCGGGCAATGTCTTTAAAAATGCGGATAACCTGGGTTATCTTTGAGCTGAGGAAGGCTTTGGTGATACGCACCGCAGCGCAAACCGGACCCAGCTCTGCCACTTCTATCTCTGTGTCTCCCCCAAGGGGATATTCCTTTTCCACATAATTAATGTCGATATTCCATGCATCACAAGAGGCCGGCCGGTCCTCATAGAGCCGCAGTGCATTACCGCACTCTCCCTCCCGCAGCACCTGGCGCTTTCTTCGCTTATCATAAACAGACGTCAATTCTCCATTTTCATCTATCCTGATTTGGAAGAAGTCATTCTCCAAAAGTCCGGTATCTGCAGTCATCTCACTTACCTTCCCTTGTGGCTCAGCCTCAATAAGGGAATACAGCTGATAGCCTGCCGCCGGCAAATCCTTAAGATAAATCGCGCATCTCCCGTCCGCAAGGGTCTGGGAGGGCGCAGCCTGTCCATCAGATATCACCGTTTTTCCCGGTATTCCATTCACCAGAAGCACCTGATTTACTGCCCTTCCAAATGTATTGATTACACAGAGGGATTTTTCCTGCTCCCCGGGCTTTGCCATACGCTTAAGGGCCTGGGCAATGCGTGCATCGCAGGCTGCAAAGCAGGCCTCATAGTCCTTCTCTGCCTGTTGGTACACCTCCTGTATGGCCGAGCCCGGCAACACATCATGAAATTGGTGAAGCATGATAATTTTCCAAAGCTCCTCCCGCCATGACGCATCTGTGTCTTTTGCAAATGCACTCATCAGCTCTGCCACACGCATTTTATTCTCCGCATCCTGGTTGTTCTTCTTGGTTCTGGCCACCGATGTGTAAACGCCACGATGGAATTCCAGATACAGCTCCCCATGGTGGCTGGGCAAAGTACGATGATTCCTGGAAAAATCGTCAAAGAACTCCTTCGCATGCCCCAGTGACACCTGCGGCATCCCCGGCAGGCCCTTCATCATATATCCGGCGCTTTCCAGCATTTCTTCTGTGGGGCCGCCACCGCCATCACCAAAGCCATACGTCATCATCACACGCTGTGTTACGTCCTTGTCCGTCATCCTTTCCCAGGTTCCCAGGACGTTTTTAGGCTGCAATGTAGCGTTATAGGTGGAAAAATCCGGTGTATTGGGAAGCCCCGTATCATCCGGTGAGGTAATCATATATCCGGTGACCGCAGAGCCATCCATGCCAACCCACTTAAAAACATCATGGGGCACACGGTTAAATTCATTCCAGCTAAGCTTGGAGGTCACAAAATATTCCAGTCCCGATTTCTTCATAAGCTGGGGCAATGCAGCGCAGTATCCAAAGGAATCCGGCAGCCACAGGATTTTACTCTCCACCCCGAATTCCTCCCGGAGAAATTTTTTCCCATAGTAAATCTGTCGAACAAGCGACTCTCCCGAAGGAAGGTTGCAATCCGGCTCCAGCCACATACCGCCCTCCGCCTCCCAGCGGCCCAGAGCAGCCAGCTCCTTAATCTTTGCATAGAGCTTTGGATTATCCTCCTTCACAAACTGATACAGAACCGGCTGTGAGGACATAAACTTGTAATCCGGATACCGTTTGATGAGAGCTGCCACCGTGGCAAAGCTTCGCTGTGCCTTCTGCCTGGTCTGCTCCACGGTCCAGCGCCAGGCCACGTCAATGTGGGTATGGCCCACACACAATACACGTGCTGCACCTTCCCCCCATGGACGGGAGTATACCAAATCCTCCAGTAATTGGGATGCCG
>CAPNGW010000007.1:0-2842 GCA_948665105.1 uncultured Lachnospiraceae bacterium | reverse complement strand
CCGTAAGCTCTGCCTGCTCTCCCGGAAGTGCCTTGGGCAATAACATCGCCTGGTATGCCGTGCGAAAAGCATACGCCAGCTGTACCACCTCCTGGTGCCTTGTCAGAAGCTCCGTCCTTAATTCCATAAGCCCAGGCTCCACCCCCGCATGTGCGTGAAGGCGTACCTTGATCTCCTGCCCGCCCCGGGCATGCTCACAGAGACACAGGAGCGTGTGCTTAATATCCATCCCCTGCTTTAATTCCCCGTCCACATAAGCCAAAAACTGAGGGTTAAAGGCGGTATAGCGTTCTTCTCTGCCGGTTGTCAGGCGAAGATACACCGGTTTCCCATCCATATCCCATGGAACCGTAACCGGAATATCAAAGACTCTCCTTTCATCCACTTCCCCCCAACGGTCCGTAGGGAGAAAGGGTGTAAAATGCAAGCCTTCACATTCTTCAAAAAAGCTTTCTGCCACATGGCGCTCCGGTGTAAAGCCGGCGCTGTACCGCTCTGTCAGCTCCACACAGCAATCCAGCGAGGCTTTCTCCAAAGAGGCCAGCGTCTGTTCTACCTTGGCAAGCTTAAAGTCCATCCCTTTTCCTCCTTAATCCTTAATTGCGCCGGCTGATATATTTTCCATGAAATGCCGGCTGAAAATGAGAAATACAATGATAAGAGGCAGTGTGGCAAGCAGGGTTCCTGCCATAATCATCCCGTAATTGATGCCGTAATAGGCACCGTTTAACTGTGACAGTGCAACCTGGATGGTGTACTTTTCCGGTTTGCTGATGATAATCAATGGCCACAGATAATCATTCCAGGTATTCATAAATGTAAACAAGGCCAGGAAGGAAACCGCCGGCAGCAGCATGGGGAAGGCAATGCGGGTATAGAGCCGGAAGGTTCCACAGCCATCAATGCGCGCAGCATTTAAGAGGTCATCATGGATTGCTCCTTCCGCATACTGCCGTATCCAGAAAATACCAAAGGCATTTACCATGCCTGGCACAATAAGGGCTTTAAATGTGGATGCCCATTGCAGTTTATTCATAATAATAAACAGCGGCACCATGGACATCTGGGTGGGAATCATCATGGTCAGCAGCACAATTCCAAAAAGGATTTTCTTCCCCGGAAATTTAAATTTTGCAAACAGAAATCCGGCAAGGGAAGAGAAGAATGCCACGGAAACCGTCACTGTACCGGCCACAAATACCGTATTCAGCATACTGGTGCCAAACCGTATGGTGGTCACAAGGGATTTTACATTTTCCGCAAACATACTTCCCGGAGTCAAAACCGGCGGAAAACGCATTACGTCGGCAGAGGTCAGAGTGGATGTGACTGCCAGCCAATAAAATGGGAAGATAGAGATAACTGCCAGTAAAATAAGGCACAGGTATATAAAAATCTTCCATGGTTTACTTGTTATTCGCATTTACAGTCCCTCCTCAATTCTTTCTGCGCATGAGTATCCAGCTAAGAAGCGACAGACAGGCAATAATCACAAACAACGCCCAGGAAACGGCACAGGCATAGGAATACTGGTTGTTGATAAATGCCAGCCGGTATAAGTAGAATACCATTGTCAGTCCTCCACCACCGGCTCCGCCTCCGCCGCCACGGGAGGAGGTACCCTCCACCAGCATTTGAGCCTCCGCGAATATCTGCAAGCCGCCGATTGTGGTTGTGATAACCGTAAATATGATAATGGGATTCATAAGAGGCATGGTGATTTTGCGGAACATGGTACGCATATTTGCCCCGTCTATGGCTGCCGCTTCATACAGGTCCTGGGGGATTCGCTGCAACCCGGCCAGATATATGACGGCATTATACCCCATCCAGCGCCACATCACCAGCGTTGCGATGGAGAACTGCAGCAATCTCGGTTCTTTCAGCCAGGCCACCGGCTCTCCCCCAAACATACTGATAATGAAATTCAAAATTCCATAGTGATTTCCAAAAATCGTGGAAAAAATAATTGCAATGGCCACTATGGAGGTTACATTGGGCAGAAAAAATACCGTCTTAAATATATGCGGATATTTTATGGCCCCGGAGTTTAACAAAAAGGCCACAATAAAGGAGATGGCCAGCATGGGTATCGTGGACATCAGCCAGATAATAATGGTATTGCCAAAGGCTTTTAAAAACTCCTTGTCCTTAAACAAGAACGCATACTGCTTAAGTCCTACAAATTCCATTTCTCCAATGCCGTCCCATTTTGTAAAGGAAACAAACAGCGAATAGCATACAGGAAACAGAATAAAAACCACAAAGATAATGAAAAACGGGGATATCAGCAAATACACCGTTTTGTTTTTTGCGATTTCCGATAAAAGGGAATGCTTCTTAAAGCTTCCGGAACCCCCAGGGGTTCCGGAAATTTGTTTTGTCTTGCTTGTCATGTTTTTATCTCCATTTAAGGTGATGGTTCCTTTATTCCTTTTCCAGTTCAAGCTTCGCAGCTGCCACGGCATCATCCCAGGCCTGCTGTGGATCCTTATCCTGGTCAGCTACCAGATACAGCTCATTGGTAAAGAAATCACGGAAGTTGTTATGTCTGGGAGCCATGTAGAACATGGGCATTCCGGCAGCGCCTTCCTCAAATACACGGGTGGTCTCCTGGCCTCCGAAGAACTCGTCTGCCACATACATTCCCTCTCCTTCAAATGCACTGGGAGTGGAGGGGAAAATGCCTCGGTTTACAAAGTTCACAATATTGTTTTCCGGGGACACAAGCCACTTGATAACCTCATAAGCCAATTCCGGGTTTTTGGAGGAGGCTGAAACGGAGATGAAGGAACCTCCCTGGTTTCCAGGGCCGCCCGGGGTGGGAGCTACCCGCCATTTT
>CAPNGW010000006.1 GCA_948665105.1 uncultured Lachnospiraceae bacterium | reverse complement strand
CTGGGACATGCCCGGCTATGACAGCCAGGTGATTATGGCGGCAGGTGCCTTTGTCCAGGGCTCCTCCATCGAGCTGAGTGCCGATGGACCTCTGCGTCCTCCCTACGCAGTGTATTTCCAGGGCGGACTCACCTGGTATCACGCAAAGCTGGGGATTCTTATGTCTTTACAGAAATTATACGAGGCAGGATTAATAAAAATTTAAGAAGAAAACCGTATACATCATAGCAGACATGTGATAAAATAAAATGTAAAACTTTTTCTTTGTGGATAAAAGCTCAGAATGAAGAGAGTGGAAAGGAAAAGTATGCAGCATTTTACCATGAAAGAATTGCCGGAATCGGAACGGCCCTACGACAAATTTTTGAGGCAGGGAGAGGAGGGGCTTTCGGATGCAGAGCTTCTTGCAGTTATTTTAAGGAGCGGCAACAAGAACAGGAGCGCCCTGGACATTGCCCGGGATGTCTTAAGCAGATATCAGCAAAGCCTTTTGAATCTGAACTGGCTTTCTGTGGAAGAGCTTTCCGGTTTCTCAGGAATCGGCCAGGTCAAAGCCATCCAGCTAAAGTGTATTGCCGAGCTGGCAAAGCGCATGGCCGCAACTACTTACCGGAAGAACATGAAAACGGAGGAGCCTGGCACCATTGCCGAGTACTATATGGAACAGCTCAGGCACGAGACCAGAGAGAAACTGATTTTGGCCATGTTTGATGCCAGGAACCGGTTTCTGGGGGATGAGGTGCTCTCCATAGGCACAGTGAATTCTTCGCTGGTTTCTCCCCGGGAAATCTACTTAAAGGCTTTGAGGAATCAGGCTGTCAACATCATTCTTCTTCATAACCACCCGAGCGGCGAGGCCTGTCCCAGCAAGGAGGATCTTCGCACCACGGTGCGGGTGGCGGAATGTGGACGTATGTTGGGTATTACCCTGGTGGACCATATCATCATTGGGGACAACCGCTACACCAGCCTTAAGGAAAACGGTACGTTGAGTTAAGAAATAAGGAGAGACAAAAGTATGTCGAGTAATATTTACGGAATTGATTTGGGGACCTGTAATCTAAAGATTTTTTGCAAATCCACAGGAGAGGTCATCAACGAGAAGAATACCATCGCCATCGTCAACAAGAACCAGCTCTATGCCTTTGGGGACGATGCTTACGCCATGTATGAGAAGGCGCCTGAAAGTATTCAGGTTTCCTTTCCGGTGGTAAGTGGTGTCATTGCCGACTATAACAATATGCAGACCATGATTTGTGAATTGCTGGAGAAGTATATGAAAAGCCATATCAAGGGGGCCGAATTTATTGTAGCCGTGCCCACTGATATCACAGAAGTGGAGAAAAAAGCCTTTTTTGACTTGTTCTATAAGAGCCGTTTCAAGCCCAAGAGCGTGCTGCTCTGCGAGAAGCCCATCGCCGATGCCGTTGGACTGGACCTTGAGGTAAACGCCCCCACAGGCTACATGATAGTTAATATCGGTGCGGACACTACGGAGATTTCCGTTATTTCTCTGGGCGGCCTTGTGCTAAGTGAGCTTTTGCATTTCGGCGGCAAAAGGCTGGACGAGTCCATTATGAGCCATTTAAGACGTAATTACAGCCTGGTTATCGGAGAAAAAACGGCCAGCTTTTTAAAGGAGACAGTGGGCTGCGCCCTTCCCGAGGGTGAAGAGAAGGCCGCAGTGATTGTGGGCCGGGATGTGGTCAGCGGGCTTCCTGTGGAGATGGAGATTACCACCTCCATCGTATATGAGGCTATTAAGGAAAATTTAAACAGCATATGCTCCTCCATCAAGCTGATATTGGAAAAAACCCCGCCGGAGCTTGCCCGGGATATCATCAAATCCGGAATCTATCTGACAGGTGGGGCTTCCCAGATATCCCAGTTGAACGAGCTGTTCACACAAATCACCAATATTCAGGTGAATATCTGCGATTATCCCGAGGAGACGGCTGTGCGGGGGCTTAACAAAATCATGTCTGATGAGAAATACCGGAAACTGGCCTTCAGCATGAAAACAATTATTTTTAGATAGAGGTTGAACAATTGAAAGTAAGACGGAAATCAAAAATTACGATGCCAAGCAGATATGTATTGCTGATTCTTACGGGCATCTGTGTGGTGGTCCTGTTTATAAGCTTCACCCTGAACCTATCCGGCGGTCCTTTAAATACTGTTGCCGGATACGTATTTGTACCCATGCAGAAGGGAATTAACTATGTTGGGACCTGGATTTCCGACAAGTCGGAGAACCTAAAGTCCATGCGGGCGGTACTAAAGGAGAATGAGGAGCTGAAGGCACAGGTGAATCAGCTGACATCGGATTTGAATACCATCAAGCTGAAGCAGTATGAACTCGACAATCTGCGGGAACTGTGGGAGCTGGATCAAAAATATCCCAGCTACGAAAAAGTGGGGGCCCGGGTCATCAGCCGAAGCGGCAACAACTGGTTTTCCACCTTCCTCATTGATAAGGGCACCAATGACGGTATTACAGTGGATATGAACGTCATTGCCGGAAGCGGGCTTGTGGGTATTGTTGTGGATGTGGGGCCTAATTTTGCAAAGGTACGTTCTATCATAGACGATACCAGCAATGTCAGCGGTGCCACCCTTACCACCTCCGACTACTGTATTGTAAATGGCAATCTCCAGACCATGAATGAGCGTCAGGTCATTGAATTTTCCGGCCTCAAGAAAGGCGAAAATGCCATTGAAACCGGAGAACAGATTGTAACCTCCAATATCAGTGACAGATATCTGCCGGGCATTCTTATCGGCTACATTCAGGATATACAGGAAAATGCCAACAATCTCACCTGCTCCGGCACAATCACGCCTGCTGTGGATTTTGAGCACTTAGACGAGGTGCTGGTAATTCTCCAGAAGAAGCAGGCAGAAGAAGAGTAGGGATGGTATGCGACGCAAAATAACATTGTTTTTTATCATATTTATATGCTTTTTACTGCAAACCACAGTGTTTCAGGCCCTGTCCTTTGCCGGAATTTCCCCGAACCTTCTGATTGTTGTTACCGCAGCCTTCGGATTCATGAGAGGGCGGAAGGAAGGTATGTGGATTGGATTCTTCTGTGGACTGCTTCTGGATATATTTTATGGAAGCATGGTGGGCTTCAATGCACTGGTTTATATGTACACCGGCTATATCAACGGATTTTTTCGAAAGCGATTCTTTCCTGATGATATTAAGCTTCCCATGATTCTCATTACCGCCAGTGACTTATCCTGTAATCTGGTGGTGTACCTGTTCCTGTTTCTGATGCGCGGCAAGTTCCAAATTGCATACTATTTTAAGCGCATTATCCTGCCGGAGCTTGTATATACAATACTGGTTACGGTATTTTTGTATTTTGTGATTCTGAAGATAAATCAGAAGCTGGAGCAGATTGAAAAAAGGAGTGCTGGCAAATTTGTTTGAGACAGTGAAAAATATCGCAAAAAAAATAGCAAATTCAAGATTGTTCCTGTTGACTCTTATTATGATCCTTCTTTTTCTGGTGCTGTTTCACCGTATTTTCAGCCTGCAGATTGTCAACGGCCGGGAGTATGCGGACCAATATACGATGATTATCGAGAAGGAACAGACCACCAACGGTACCCGGGGCAACATCTATGACCGTAACGGAAAGCTTCTTGCCTACAATGAGCTTTCCTATTCAGTGACTGTTGAAGACAGTGGATATTACAATGGTCTGTTGGATAAAAATGCCCGTCTCAACAAGGAGCTGTATGAAATTATTAAAATTATTGAGGGGAACGGGGATTCTGTGACCAACAATTTTTCCATCGAGCTCAACGAAAAAGGGGAGTTTGTGTTCAATGTTACGGGGACTGCTCTCCAGAGATTTCGGGCAGATGTCTTTGGTTATACCACCATCAAGGAAATGAGCTCCAATAAGAACAATCTGGGGTATGAGGAAGGAGAGGCCACGGCACAGCAGATTATCGACTTTCTCCGGGGAGACAAGAAATTCGGCGTGCGCTTTGAGGGAACAGATACCCTTTCCAAGAAGGACAAGCAGTATGGACAGCAGCTGTACCAGACAGAGGACGCCTTAAAGATTCTGTCCATTCGTTATGCCTTATTCCAGAACAATTTTCAGAAATACATTGTCACTACAGTTGCCACCGGTGTGTCCCAGGAAACGGTGGCTACCATTCAGGAGAATTCTGATCGTCTGGAGGGTGTCAATGTGGTGGAGGACACAGTCCGGGTTTATCCAGACAGCAAATATTTTGCCCATATCGTAGGCTACACCGGGAAAATTTCTCAGGAGGAATACGATGAACTGTCCAAGGAAGATGAAGACTATACCCTCACGGATATTGTGGGCAAATCCGGCATCGAACAGGAGTTAGAAACGGTATTACAGGGTGGTAAGGGCTATGAGAAATTCTACGTGGACAATGTAGGCCGTGTGGTGGAGATGAAGGAGTATGAGGAAGCCACTGCGGGTTACGATGTATACCTGTCCATTGACAGCGATTTACAGATTGCCGTTTATGATTTGCTGGAACAGCAGATTGCAGGCGTGGTTTATTCCAACATACGCAATATCAAGGAATACGATACCAACGAAAGCTCCAGTGCATCAGATATTGTCATTCCCATTGACGATGTTTATTTTTCTCTGATTAACAATAATGTCATTGACATTAGCGCTTTTTATAAGGAGGGCGCCAGCAGCGTGGAACAGGCAGTGTACATGGCCTTCCAGAGTCGTATGGAATCAGTACTGTCGGAGATTCGGGGGCAGTTAAGCTCCGGGACACCCACGGCTTACGAGGATTTGACAGAAGAAATGCAGGCGTATATGACTTACATTCTGGAAATGCTCACCCAGAACCAGATTTTAGACAAGAATGCTGTGAACACAAAGGACGAGGTCTATATCGCCTGGAAAGCCAATACAGTCGGGCTGGGCGAGTATATAAAGCATGCCATCGCAGAGGAATGGATAGACATTACCGGCTTTGAGATGGATTCCAGATATTCCGATTCCATGGAGACTTACGAAGCGCTGCTTTCCTATATAGAAGAACAGCTTGCGGATGATAAAGGCTTCGGAAAGATTCTGTACAAATACATGATTCGGGATAATCTGGTAAGCGGAAGCCAAATCTGCCAGATATTATTTGAGCAAGATCTTCTGACCTATGACGCGGAGGATTACAACGGACTTGTAAGCGGAGCCATAGACCCCTATGAGTTCATGCGGGATAAAATCAAGAATCTGGAAATCACGCCGGCCCAGCTGGCGTTGGACCCCTGTACCGGGTCCAGTGTGATTATTCAGCCTCAGACAGGGGAAGTGCTGGCCAGTGTTTCCTATCCGGGATATGACAGCAACCGTCTGTCCAACAAGATGGACTCTGCTTACTTTAACAACCTGATGGCAGATTTGACGAAACCCATGTACCGGAAGGATACCCAGGAAAAGACAGCCCCCGGTTCCACCTACAAGCCGGTGGTTGCGGCGGCAGCACTGACGGAAGGCTACATCACCCCGGAGGACACCATTGAGGACAAGGGGGTCTTCGAGCTGGTGGAAGACGGCCCCAAATGCTGGCGCTATCCAGGAACCCATGGGGAGATCACCGTGGCGGAGGCCATCCGGTACTCCTGCAACTATTTCTTCTATACGCTGGGTTACAATATGAGTCTAAACGGAGATGTATACAACGAGCAAAAAGGCCTTGAAATGATTGCTAAATATGCGGAAATGTTCGGACTGGGAGAGGAGACCGGTATCGAAGTGCCGGAGAATGCACCGGAGATTTCCGATGAGCTTCCCATTCCCTCCGCCATCGGCCAGGGAACCAACAACTACACAACCTCAGAGCTGGCCCGCTACACGGCTGCCATCGCCAGCAGCGGTAAGGTATACCATCTGACGCTCCTTGATAAGGTCACCGATTTCTCCGGCAAGCTGATTACCGATTATGGTCCGGAAATTGTCAGCACCATGGATACCATAGCTTCCACCACCTGGGATGCAATTCACAGTGGTATGAGGATGATGATTGAGGATCACAAAGCCTTTAAGAATTTCCCGGAAAGTGTTCCTGTGGCAGGGAAGACCGGTACTGCACAGCAGATAACCACCCGGCCCAACCATGCGTTGTTTATCGGCTATGCACCCTATGATAACCCCACTCTGGCAATTGCCACCCGTATCGCTTACGGCTATACCTCCGCCAACGCGGCAGAGGTATCCAGATACATTATGGAATATTATTTCGACCTCACCGACGAGGATTTGCTTCTGGACGGACAGGCCCAGGAGGTTTCAAACAGTGAAAACACTGTTACAGACTAAGGTTTCGGAGGTTATACTATGTCACAGTCAGTCATATTAAAGAGCAACAAATACGGCATCAACCTGATTCTGGACAAAGACATTGGCTTTGAAGAACTGCTTTCGGATATCATTGCCAAATTCCAGGAGGCAGACAGCTTTTTCAAGAATGCGAAAATGGCCCTGTCCTTTGAAGGGCGGGAATTGACCGATGAAGAGCAGTACCGGATTGCGGAAGCCATAAGCACCCACAGCTCTGTGACCATTCTCTGTATCGTTGATAACGATAAGCTAAGGGAGCAGGCCCTGAAGGAAATTGTGGAGGCGAAAGAAGAGGATGAGGCCATACAGACAGGACAATTTTACAAGGGAACGCTTCGCTCCGGCCAGCTTCTGGAATGTGAGACCAGTATAGTGATACTGGGGGATGTTCATCCCGGGGCCAAGATTATATCCAGAGGAAATATCGTGGTGCTGGGCGCTTTAAAGGGCAATGCCTATGCGGGGGCCTCCGGCAACAGTACCGCCTTTGTGGCGGCTCTTGATATGGACCCGGTACAGATTAAAATCGGCGATGTCATCGGACGCAGTGCGGACCGTGCCATGTGGAGTGCCAGCAAGAAGAAAAAAAAGACAGAACCGGTGGCAGAGCCGCAGGTTGCGGTGGTAAAGGACGGAAATATCTATATCGAGCCCATTACCAGGGGTCTTTTAAATAATTTATAACGGAAGGTTCAGGAGGATAATTGTATGAGTGAAGTAATTGTAATAACGTCAGGTAAGGGCGGTGTGGGCAAGACCACCACTACAGCCAATGTAGGTACAGGGCTGGCACAGCTTGATAAAAAGGTGGTTTTGATTGATACAGATATCGGCCTTCGAAATCTGGATGTTGTCATGGGATTGGAAAACAGGATTGTATACAATCTTGTGGATGTGATTGAAGGAAACTGCCGGATGAAGCAGGCCCTCATTAAGGACAAGCGCTATCCCAACCTCTTCCTTCTGCCTTCTGCCCAGACCCGGGATAAGACTGCCGTGACTCCGGAGCAGATGATGAAGCTCACCGACGAGCTGAAGGAAGAATTCGATTACATTCTTCTGGATTGCCCGGCAGGGATTGAGCAGGGCTTTAAGAATGCCATCGCAGGCGCGGACAGGGCACTTATCGTAACCACGCCCGAAGTGTCTGCCATCCGTGATGCAGACCGCATCATCGGTCTTTTAGAGGCCAATGAGATGAAGCAGATTCACCTCATTGTCAACCGTCTGCGCATGGATATGGTAAGCCGCGGCGATATGATGTCCATCGAAGACGTAAAGGAAATTTTGGCCATTGATTTAATCGGAGCCGTTCCGGACGATGAACAGATTGTGATTTCCACCAACCAGGGAGAACCGCTGGTTGGACGCACGGACACCATGGCCGGTATGGCTTACGCCAATATCTGCCGCAGAATTATGGGGGAAGAGGTGCCTTTTCTTGATTTGAATATCAAGACGGGTGTATTTGCAAAGATTGCAAGCTTATTTAAAAAAAATTAGGAGGAAATCACTGTGGGATTAATGGACTTTTTTAAGAAAAAAAATTCCGGTGATATTGCGAAGGACCGGCTGAAATTACTGCTGATTTCAGACCGGGCAAACTGCTCGCCGGATGTGATGGAGCTTATTAAGAACGATATCATCCAGGTGATATCCAAATATATGGAAATAGATGCGGATGGTCTAGATATTCAGATTACACAGACAGAATCCGAAGGCAACAACGGAAGTGTTCCGGCATTGTATGCCAACATTCCCATTAAGGATATGCATCACAACCCGGCCAACGCCAAAGGTTAGGAAGCAGGCTTATGTTTAAACAGTATCAATGGAAGCGTTTTCCGGTACGGCTGATAATTTATGTTATTGTACTTACGATGATTGGAATTGCTGTGGTGGGAAGCGCCCAGGCATCCGTACAGGATAAACAGGTTATGGGAATGATTCTTGGCATTGGAGCAATGGCTGTAGTGTCTTTGTTCGATTATTCCTTTATTCTCAAATTCAACTGGCTGATTTACGTTGGAAATATTGGATTATTATTGCTGGTACGGTTCTTTGGTGATGAAGGTCTGGGCGCCAAGCGCTGGTTTGAAATCGGAAGCTTCCGATTCCAGCCTTCTGAGGTATCCAAAATATGTATCATTCTTTTTTTTGCATGGTTCTTTGGGAAGTATCATGAAAAAATAAATAACTGGAAAGTGATTGTATCCTCCGTCATATTAATTTTCATTCCCTGGTTTCTGATTTTTGACCAGCCGGATTTGTCCACCAGTATCGTGGCGGCGTTAATTTTTATAAGTATGATATTTATTGCCGGTATAAGCTACAAAATCATCGGCGGTATACTGGCGGTTATGATTCCTGCGGGAGTGGTTTTTCTGGCGCTGATTCTCCAGCCGGGCCAGGAGATTTTAGAGGATTATCAGGTCCGGCGTATTATGGCCTTCTTTCAACCGGAGAAATATGCGGACAATATTCATCAGCAGAAAAATTCCATCATGGCCATCGCTTCGGGACAGCTTACGGGGAAGGGACTTAACAATGACGCTGTGTTCTCCGTGAAGAACGGCAATTTTATTCCCGAACCCCAGACAGACTTTATCTTTGCCATTGTAGGCGAGGAGCTGGGCTTTGTGGGAGCAGCTATCGTGATACTTTTACTATTGCTAATTGTGTTAGAATGTATTATGATTGGAAGAAAAGCAAAAGATTTATCCGGGAAACTGATTTGCGTTGGGGTTGCAGCTTTTATCGGTTTTCAGGCTTTTATAAATCTCTGTGTTGTCACTGGATTGATGCCCAACACGGGGCTGACGCTGCCATTTGTCAGCTATGGCCTTACGTCTTTGGTCAGTCTTTATATCACCATCGGGCTGGTAATCAATGTAGCTATGCAACCGAACAAATATAGAATGGGGGTTCATTTTTCATGAATGTAGGATTAATTGCACATGATGCAAAGAAGAAACTGATGCAGAATTTCTGTATCGCATACCGGGGAATTCTGATGAAGCATAATCTCTATGCCACCGGAACAACCGGAAGACTGATTGAAGAAGTAGCCAACCTGTCCATCCATAAGTATTTGGCGGGACATCTTGGAGGAGCACAGCAGCTGGGCGCCCAGATAGAGCACAACCAGATTGACATGGTTGTCTTCCTTCGGGATCCATTATCACCAAAGTCCCATGAACCGGATGTAAATAACGTGGTTCGCCTGTGCGACACCTATAATATTCCCCTGGCAACAAACCTGGCAACTGCCGAGCTGTTGATTAGGGCATTAGACAGAGGAGACCTTGAGTGGCGTGAAATGTATCGTTAGAAAATCCCTGATTTTACTGCTGGTATTCTCCCTGGCAGTCAGTCCCATGGGCTGCGGAAGGGAAGAGTATGAGCTAAACCAACGCTATGATGCCGTAAGCACCACAGAAGAGTTTGGCATCACCCTTGAAAATAATTTTCAGCCCTTGACATTCTTTGCCCAGGAGCTTATTGTGGGCGGGAACGAAAATATTCTGGCAGAAGGTGTGACGGAGCGTCTCTCTGAGGCTTCCGCCCTTTTCAACCTTGATACCAACAGCCTCCTTCATGCCAAAAATATACATGAGCGGCTGTATCCGGCCAGTACAACCAAAATACTTACCGCCTACGTGGCCTTAAAATACGGAGATCTTTCCGCCACCACCACCGTCAGCGAAGAAGCCCTGGATTTGGAACCCGGCTCCACTCTCTGCGGTGTATCTGCCGGAGATGTAATTTCTCTGGAGGAACTGCTGTACGGCCTTATGATGTGCAGCGGGAATGATGCAGCCAATGTCATCGGGGAAATGATTTCCGGCACCACCGAGGAATTTGCCGGACTGATGAACCGGGAGGCTTATGCCCTGGGAGCTACCAATTCCCACTTTGTCAATCCCCACGGCCTTCACGATGAAGACCATTACACAACAGCCTATGACCTGTATTTGATTTTCCAGGAGGCCCTTAAAAATGAGACCTTCCGTACCATTATAAACACCAAAAGCCATACGGCATCCTTCACAGACAGTCAGGGAGAGTCCGTTGAGAAGGAATGGCAGAGCACCAACCGTTACATGTCTGGAGAGCAGGAAATCCCGGAGGGTGTCAACGTCATCGGCGGAAAGACCGGAACCACAAATGATGCACGCTACTGCCTGGTGCTTTACAGCGAGAATGTGGCCGAAACACCTTTTATTTCCATTGTCTTAAAGGCGGACAGCCGGGATGACCTTTATTATCTGATGACAGAATTATTGAAAAAAACTTGTAATTAGTGATTGTTTTTTCTGTAAAAATGTTCTATAATTAGACTATAAAAAGAAGGGGTTTTGTTCAAAATATACGATATTTTTCCGAAAAACTTCCAACGAATATTGATAAGATGAATAGGGCCCAGAGCAGGAGGAGATTGCCATGATACAAATAATTGCAGGAGAAAAAGGAAAAGGTAAGACAAAATTTTTGCTTGAAAAAGTAAACAATGCGGTGAAAGACGCCAGTGGGAGCATTGTATACCTTGACAAGAGTTCCAAGCACATGTTCGAGTTGAACAACAAAGTTCGTTTAATCAACGTTTCTGATTTCCCTATTTCCAATTGTGATGAGTTTTTAGGTTTCCTGTGTGGAGTCGTTTCCCAGGATCACGACCTTGAGACCATGTATTTAGACAGTTTCCTGACCATTGCGGCAATGAAGGATGACGAAATCTGTCATGCTATCCAAAAGCTGGACATTATCAGCAATACTTTCCATGTGGATTTCGTGTTGAGCGTATCCAAGAACGAAGCTGATTTACCCGAATGCGCCAAAGGGAAGATTGCCATTTCTTTATAAATATAAATGAATGCATTCAAAAGCTGTCAGAATTCTCTGACAGCTTTTTTATTCTATAGGAAACAAAGTTTCCTATAGAATAAAAGCCTCCGATTGCCCTAAGCGTGTTCCATGGAGCGAATCCGTCCGAATGCGCTGATGAGGTAAAGGCCGCTGATACCAACCAATGCATAGATAATTCTGGTAATCCAAGACATTTCTCCAAATAAGAATGCCACCAGGTCAAACCGGAAGAATCCGATGAGTCCCCAGTTGACGGCTCCTATAATTACGAGAGTCAATAACGTATAATCCAGTCCCTTTGTATTCATATTGTTAGCCTCCTTTTGATGGTAATCTTCTATCAATGTATAGTATTTCATAAATTTGTGTTTTCATGTTGGGAAATTCCGGGAAAATCAAAGATTGAGTTATAGGAACGAATGTGGTAAACTGTATTTTATCAGTAAGACTTAAGGATTGGATGGTAGAATTTGTGGCAGAACATCGAAACAAAAAAATTGTAAAATATAAAAAACCTCTGCAATTCAATATTGGCATCGCTGTTTTTGCAGTGGTTTTTTTGTATCTTCTGTATTACGTCTATGCCTTTTTTACCACGGAGCAAGTCTCCGTCTATGAGGTAAAACAGGGAACCATCGCCCAGGATACCCTCTTTGAGGGACTGATTCTTAGGGACGAAACCGTAAACTATGCCTCTGACAACGGTTACGTTAATTATTATTATAAGGATGGCTCCAGAGCCAGTGCAGGGAGTTATGTGTACTCTGTGGATGAAACAGGGGATTTCTATCACCGAATGACTGCTGACAACAATGGGCAACTTAAGCTTTCCGACGAAGCTTACCGCCAGCTGGAGGGGGTGGCAGACCAATATCTGTCCTCCAGCTCCGATATGGAGTTTCATCAGGTATATCAGTTTAAATACGACATGGAGGCCGCCCTTGTGGAAGCCTTAAACGCCAATGCCCGAAGCGAAATCGGCGATATGCCCCAGGAAGCCGGAGCCCTGGGACTTCACACTTACCGGGCTCAGGAGGCCGGCGTAGTAGTGTACCACACCGACGGTTTGGAGGATGTGACGGCGGATACCGTTACCGACGCCATGTTTGATAAGCAGAATTATCAGCGGAATAATTTTCTTAATCGTGAGAAGGTCTCCGCCGGAGAAGCGGTTTACAAGATAATCACCAGTGAAATCTGGCAGGTGGTTATCCCCATAAGCTCCCAGCTGGCGGCGGATTTAGGCGAGGAGAGCAACATACAAGTAGAATTCCAGAAGGATCACTCCACGGCCTGGGCCACCTCTCAGGTGCTTTTTAAGGATGGCCGGCAATATCTTTTGCTGGAATTTTCAAATTCCATGGTGCGGTTTGCCTCGGACCGGTTTGTGGAGCTTAGGCTGCTTCTGACAGACACATCGGGGTTTAAAATTCCCAATTCCGCCATTACCTCCAAGGATTTCTTTACAGTCCCCAAAGAGTATGTCACAAAGGGCGGGAATACCAACAAGGACGGGCTTATCGTTGAGCGCATCAATGAGGATGGAGAGAATGCCACAGAATTTGTCCCAGTGACTTTGTTCTTTGAGACGGAGACCTCTTACTACATCGATGGGGAAAAGATTGGCCCGGGGGATGTGGTAATCAAACCTGATTCCACGGAACGCTTCCGCCTGGACGCGCGCTCCTCCCTGGAGGGAGTTTACAATATCAACAAGGGCTATGCGGTCTTTAAGCGCATCGAGAAATTGTTTGAGAATGAGGAGTATACCATTGTGAAAAGTGGTACGCCTTATGGTATTTCTATATACGACCATATTGCCTTAAGCAGCAGCTCCGTGAAGGAAGACGATATTCTGCATTAGAGAAAGGAACGTGTAAATATGCTAAAGGAAAATCTTTTAAAAGTCCAGGAAAATATCCGAATTGCCTGTGAAAAGGCTGGCCGTGACGTGTCGGAGGTGACGCTCATCGCCGTCAGCAAAACAAAGCCGGTGTCCATGCTCAAGGAAGTCTATGACGCTGGCATCCGTCAGTTTGGAGAAAACAAGGTACAGGAGCTCACTGAAAAAGAAGAACAGCTGCCCAAGGATATCAGGTGGCACATGATAGGCCATCTGCAGCGAAACAAGGTAAAATATATCATCGGCAAGACTGCCCTCATTCACTCGGTGGATTCCCTGCGGCTGGCGGAGGAAATCAGCCGCCAGTCCACAAAGCAGCAAGTGATTTCGGATATTCTCGTGGAGGTAAATATTGCCGGAGAAGAGTCAAAATTCGGGATTTCAAATCAGGAAGCCATTGCGCTGGTGTCAGAGATTGCAGCTCTGCCCGGGATCCATATCAGGGGCCTTATGACAATCGCGCCTTTTGTGTCGAATGGTGAGGAGAATCGTGCATATTTTCGGAAAATGAAGGAATTATCTGTTGACATAATGAAACAAAACATTGATAATGTAAATATGGATATTTTGTCCATGGGAATGACCGGTGATTATACCGTGGCCATTGAAGAAGGTTCTACCATGGTGCGCGTAGGTACCGGGATTTTTGGTGAACGAAGCTATAACATTTGATATATAAGGAGAATGTCATGGGAGTACTGGATAAATTTCTGAATGTGATGCGTTTGAACCCAGACGAGGACGAAGAAGATTTTTATGACGATGATTATTATGATGACTACGAGGAAGAGGAAGAAGTAAAGCCTAAACGTAGCAAACGCAATAAGAAAAAGGAGCTGGAGGAGGACGATTACGAGGAAGACAGCCGTAAAATTACCTCCATCAAAGAAAAATCTGTAAAAACAACCCCAAAGGTGACACCCATGCGGAACACCAGAAAGCAGGGCAGCGGAATGGAAGTGTGCGTTATCAAGCCAACCTCTGTGGAGGACGCCAGAGAGATTACCGAGACTTTATTGTTAGGCAGGACCGTTGTGCTCAACGTAGAAGGTCTGGACCTGGAGATTGCACAGCGGATTATTGACTTTACCTCCGGTTCCTGCTTTGCCATTAGCGGAAATCTCCAGAAGGTTTCCAATTACATATTTATCATCACCCCGCCCAATGTGGATATTTCCGGTGACTTTTTGAATATGATGGATGCTTTGGATACTCCGCGCATCAAGACGGAATATTAAGAGATGTCTATGACCAGGGAAGAGAGCATGCTGGCCAGTCGATTGGTAGATTTGTCCAAACAGGCATATTACAAGGGGATTGTTACTTTCAGCACTTTTTTAAACCTCAACGAACAGAATATTTTCCACACCTGTATTCCCAGGCTATACGGGGGATACCATATATGGGGTGGATACCAACACGCAGAGCGTCAGATGATTGCATTTCCACCTGATGCTCTGCTGTTGCGTCCCGAATACCCCATTGTCTGCCTTCAAGCAGAACCACTGCATCACAAATTTGCAGAAGCCCTGTCTCACCGGGATGTGCTGGGCAGTCTTATGAGCCTGGGCATTGAGCGCGGAACAACGGGAGATATTCTGGTGAAGGATAACCGGATTTATATTTTCTGCACCCGGCAAATCAGTGCATTTATCATGGAAGAGCTTACCAGAATTCGCCATACTGCGGTGAAAATTGCGCTTGCGGACATTACAGATTCGGAATTTGGACCTGCTTTGGAATATATGGAGGGAACTGTCACCTCCAATCGTCTGGACGCTTTGCTGGCGGCCATGTGCCGTATATCCAGGAGTCAGGCTGTGGAGCTGATTTCCCGGGGAAATGTGTTCATCAATGGGAAGCTGGCTGTCAGCGCCAGCGGGAGCTTAAGGCCCGGGGAGATTATCTCAGTGCGAGGTGTGGGGCGATTTCGGTTCGAGGACCATATGGGGGAAACAAAAAAGGGCCGTATGCGGATTTCCTATTCGAAATACGTCTGAAAAAGGGAGAGAAGAGGATGAGCTGTGTTATTCCGGTAAGGTATGAAGGAAAACCTTGTTATGATATACATCTGGAGCAGGATTTCAGTAAGCTTTCGGGGCTTCTTAGAGAGCTGGGCTATCAAAAGGAACGCAAAGTCTGTATTCTGACAGACACCAATGTGGCGCCCCTGTATCTGGATGAGGTGAAAAAAATTTTACAGGAGCATTTTTTGCTTTGTACCTCCCATGTAATTCCGGCGGGAGAGGCATATAAGAACACGGATACGGTGGGAAGCGCTTATGAGCATCTGATTCGTGAAGGATTTGACCGGAAGGATCTTCTGGTTGCTCTGGGCGGTGGCGTTGTGGGAGATCTGACAGGGTTTACCGCAGCCACGTACCTAAGAGGCATTGATTTCGTGCAGATTCCAACCACGTTGTTATCCCAGGTGGATAGCAGTATCGGGGGGAAGACAGGCGTGGATTTCATGCAGTATAAGAATATGGTTGGAGCCTTTTATATGCCTAGGCTGGTGTATATGAACCTGTCTGTATTGGCCACATTGCCCAGGCGTCAGTTTCTGTCCGGTATGGGAGAGATATTAAAGCACGGGCAGATTAAGGATGCTTCCTACTTTGATTGGACAGCGGAGGCTTATGAGGCCATCCTGGCAAAACAGCCTGAGGCTTTGGAGAAAATGATTGCCGAAAGCTGTATCATCAAGCGGGACGTGGTGGAACGTGACCCCAAGGAGGAAGGAGAGCGGGCTCTTTTGAATTTCGGGCATACCGTTGGCCATGCCATCGAAAAGCTGTCGGACTTTCATTTGCTTCACGGAGAATGTGTGGCTTTGGGGATGGTGGCCGCCGCATATTTGTCCTGTAAATACGGAAGCTATGGAGAAGAGGACTTTGAGAGGCTTGTCAAGGTGTTGTCCCTGTACCAGCTTCCGGTTCGGCTTCAGCAGCCCGGATTTTCCCCGGAGGAGATTCTTGCTGTCACCCGCCTGGACAAGAAAATGGAGTCCGGGAAAATAAAATTCATCTTATTAGAAAAGCCAGGGAATGCCTATATTACCCGGAAATTAAAAGAGGATGAAATTTTGGACGGGATACGATATCTGTTCCCGTAGTGTTTTTGAGACTTGTTTTTGGGAGATTATATTATGATACAAAAAACGAAAAGTGAAATTTTGGCCATATGCAGTGTATTAATCCTGGTTTTCCTGGATCAAGTCACCAAATTTCTTGCTGTGGTGCATTTAAGCCCTGATGCAGGAGGCCGCGACATCATCCTGTGGGAGGGCGTATTTCGGTTGCAGTATCTGGAGAACAGAGGGGCAGCCTTTGGCGTTTTGCAGGGAAAGCGAATCGTCTTTTTTATGATTACAGTTCTGATTCTTCTGGGCGTTATATGGATCTTCCACCGGATTCCTATGGAACGGCGTTTCATACCTATGCAGATAATTGCTGTGTTTATTTTTGCCGGGGCCGTGGGAAATTTCATAGACCGGGTGCGGCTGGGATATGTAGTTGACTTTTTTTACTTTGAGCTCATTAATTTTCCTGTGTTCAATGTGGCAGATATCTATGTGACATGCGCTGCCATTCTGTTTGCGGTGCTGTTTCTGTTCTACTATAAGGAGGAGGATTTGAATCGTATCCTGCCTTCTTTAAAGAGAAAGGGGAAGGAATGAGTCAATTTCAGGAATTTGAAGCGGGGATTGAGGACGCGGATGAACGGTTGGACAAATATCTGGCCCGGCTTTATCCAGCTCAGTCCCGTTCTTTTTTTCAAAAACTCATTAAGGACCAGGTGGTACAGGTAAATGGAGCTCCCCAGAAGGCCAACTATCGGCTGGGTGCGGGAGATACCGTGTCGGTAACCATTCCCAGGGCCCAGGAGGTAGAGATACTGCCGGAAAATCTTTCCCTTGACATCCTTTACGAGGACCAGGATGTGCTGATTGTCAACAAGCCCAAGGGCATGGTGGTGCATCCCTCCGTTGGGCATTTCACCGGGACCTTGGTCAACGGCGTGTTATATCATTGCCGGGACAGTCTATCCGGTATCAACGGTGAGATTCGCCCAGGTATCGTGCACCGGATAGACATGGATACCACCGGCGCTTTGATTGTGTGTAAAAATGATGCGTCCCATATGGCCATTGCCAGCCAGATAAAGGAGCATTCCGTCACCCGCAGGTACCGGGGAATTGTCAAAGGCCGGGTGAAGGAAGACAGCGGGGTGGTGGAAGGAACCATCGGCCGCCACCCGGTGGAGCGAAAGAAGATGGCCGTCAATGTGAAAAACGGAAAACCGGCTGTGACCCATTACAAAGTGCTGGAGCGTTTCCCCCGGCACACCTATATGGAATTTCAGCTGGAGACAGGGCGCACTCATCAAATTCGCGTTCATATGGCAAGTCTTGGACATCCTCTTCTGGGTGATTCCCTTTATGGAAGTGGAAAGAATCCCCTGCATCTTCAGGGTCAGACTCTGCACGCCATGGTCATAGGCTTTATGCATCCCACCACAGGACAGTATGTAGAGTTTGAAGCCCCTTTGCCTGCATATTTTCAGGAGCTGCTACAAAAGCTACGTGAAAGCTCTTAAGCTGTCTGCTCTTTCAAAGCCAGAAAAGTATTGTTAAAAATGCACAAATTTATCAAATTGTATATGCATTTTTTGAATTTTATGATATAATGAGTATTAACGAGGAAAGCATGCTTGTATGTTTGAAAAGCTTCAATTTTTCCAGGCATGCAGCATGGTAACTGGTTTGAAAGCAAGAAAGGTGGTATCTGTATGAAGAATTTTGTAATTACGATTGGCAGAGAATTTGGCAGCGGCGGTATGGATGTGGGAAGGCTGCTCTCTGAACGCCTTGGCGTCAAAGTATACGATAAAGAATTATTGCAGATGGCATCCAAGGAAAGCGGCCTGTGCGAAGAGATTTTTCGCAATCACGACGAAAAGCCTACCAACAGCTTTCTGTATTCTCTGGTGATGGATACATATTCTGTCAGTGGGTACACCGCTTCTTCCTATTTGGATATGCCCTTGAATCACAAGGTTTTTCTGGCCCAGTTTGACACCATCAAGAATCTGGCTCAGAAGGAGTCCTGCATCATTGTGGGCCGCTGCGCCGACTATGCTTTGGCAGAGCACAAAAACTGCCTCCATGTTTTTATCCATGCGGACAAGGAATTCCGCATCAATCATCTCATGGAGGGATACCAGTGGACCGCCGACAAGGCACGGGATATGATTGCCAAGACTGATAAGAAGAGGGCCAGCTACTACAATTATTATTCCAGCAAGAAATGGGGCGATGCCAGAAGCTACCATCTGACTCTGGACAGTGGGAATCTTGGCATTGAAGGCTGTGTGGATATGATTTTAAAGTATGTAGAAATCAAAAAGATGCAGTAACGTTTTTTACATCTCGTGATAAAATGCTCCCGGGTCTCTGTTTGTGGAAGATTCCACTGACAAGGGCCCGGGAGTTTTTTTAATCTTTCTTGAAAATGCTCCCCGAATACTTCCCTGCCAGACGGCGGCGTTCATCGTCGGTGGCAGCGTAATGTTGGCGGGTGGTTTCCACACTTTTGTGGCCCAGGGCATCGGCAACCAGGTAAATATCGCCGGTTTCCTTATATAAATTAGTGCCGTAAGTGCTTCGAAGCTTGTGAGGGGTAATTTTCTTGTTGATACTGGCAGCGCTGCTGTATTTTTTTACCAGCTTTTCCACAGCCCGGGTGGTGAGACGGGTATATTTCAGCGAGAGAAACAGTGCATCAGCATGCTCTGGAGCCGCTTTTTCGGCCAGAGAGGTGCGCTCCAGCTCTAAATATTCCATCAGTGCCGCGGAAACCTCATCACTGAAATATACAGTAGATTCGTTTCCACCCTTTCGGACAACCCGGACACAGTTATATTTAAAATTCACATCCTTAACATCCATTCCCACCAGCTCAGAAACTCGAACACCTGTTCCAAGCAGAAGCGTGAGAATAGCAGTGTCACGGAATTTTGTCCTTTCGTGGAGACTAAGCTGCCGGTTGGTGAAGGAGCTGCCGGTTTCAGCAGCGGTAATCAAATCCGAAACCTCGTCCTTATCCAGATGAATAATATTGTCCTTGTGTTTTTTCGGCGTTTCAATCATGGACGGCGCGTTTGTGGTGATAAATTCCTTTTTGAAGAAATAATTGTACATGGTACGTAAAGCCGATAATTTCCGGGATTTGCCTTTTTCTCCGTTGGTTTTTTCCGTCCCTGTGGCATTTTCATAAAAAGAAAGGTAGGATAAGTATTCCTCAATATCTGTGGGTGTCAGCTTATCAAGAACTGCGATGGGAATATCATGCATGGATTGTTTGGCGTACACGGGATTATTTTGCTGTATAAACTGAAAAAACAGACGCAAATCATAGGCATAGGCCAGGCGTGTTCTGGAGGATGTATTTCTGGTATCGAGATATCGGAAATAATCCCCGCAGAATTTGGGAAGTTCCTTCAAAAGTGCGTTTAGTTTGCGTTTGTTCTCCAGATTGACTTTGTCCTTGTATTCCATCTTTTCACCTATTACAGTTCGCAAAATCATCATTTCGCGAACTGATTGATATCTTTTCTAC
Source organism: uncultured Lachnospiraceae bacterium (assembly GCA_948665105.1). Classification (GTDB taxonomy): domain Bacteria; phylum Bacillota; class Clostridia; order Lachnospirales; family Lachnospiraceae; genus 14-2. The sequence goes on along the minus strand of CAPNGW010000006.1, from coordinate 6,196 downwards.
AACTCTCTCTAAATGTTATTTCATAATATATCCGAATCCAAAACTATGGTAAAGGGGCCGTCATTGCACAGAGAAACCTTCATGTCAGCACCAAATTGCCCGGTCTGTACCACGGGGATTTCCTTTTTACATGCTGCAATGATATATTCGTACAATTGGTTGGCCAGTTCCGGCTTGCCGGCCCGGATAAAGGAAGGCCGATTGCCTTTTTTGCAGTCTGCATATAAGGTAAATTGTGAAATTAATAACAGTTCACCGTCCACATCCTTAAGTGCCAAATTGGTTTTTCCTTCCGCATCATCAAAAATACGCAGGCCAATAAGCTTTTTTACCATTTTATCGGCGATTTCTCTGGTATCCTCATCCGAAACTCCAATCAGAACCAGAAATCCCTTCCCGATGGCTCCGGCCTGGCTTCCCTCAATGGACACGGAAGCCTCCGATACCCGCTGTATAACAAATTTCATAATATCCTCCTACACAATTTCAATCTGGCACATTTTCATGGCTTCCAGAGCGTTGAGATGGCTTCCCGGGGTGACGCCGGCACAGCAGGCAGAATCCACGATAATGGGAATCTCCGGCAAAAAGGCCTTGATTAGCAGGGCGTTGGAAATCACACAGATATCCGTGCACAACCCGCAAATGGTAATTGAAGAAATTCCTCCCAATTCTTTCAGGCTGCCAGCCAAATACATGGCAAGCTCCTTGGAGCCAAAGGTAATCTTATCAAAGGTCATTGCCCCAGCTTGTACCCTCAATTCCTCCAGCACAGGAGGAAGCTCCCAACCTTCGGTGCCTTTGATGCAATGAGAAATGGGAAGCTTCTTCCCCTCCGCAGTCTCCGGATAACGCTCCGTGTGGGTATCCCGGGTGAAAATGACAGACCCGTCAAAGGAACGGATACGCGCTGCCACTCTTTCCACAATGGCCTCCGCTTCCTTGGTTCCTAGGCTGCCATTGATAAAATCATTTTGCATGTCCACAACAATCAATATGTTTTGCATGAGGTTCTCTCCTTCTGTCAATCCTTGTCATAGATTCTTATATATAGAGAAGCCTACCGCAACACGGTTACCCGCTTCTCACCCAGCACAATGACTGCTCTCGCACTCTTCATGTTGAAGGCGTCCGGCACCAGCTCCGTCAGCTCCTGCACAGCCAGGACCATTTCTTCCAAAATCCTCCTAAGGCCGGGAAAACCCATACTGGGTAAGCACCTCACCGATGCGCTCCTTCACCAGCTTCGCAATCTCCACCGTCTTTAATCCCTTATAATCCTCATAATACAGAGGCTTTAAAAAATGTACCTGGGTCGTAACCTTGCCAAAACTCAAAGAAAGATTGTTGAATACCTTATAGGAATCGATGAGAGCCACCGGCACAATGGGTGCCTTGGCCTTCACTGCACACTTGAAGCTTCCAGGCTTAAAAGCACCCATGGTGTTCTTGTTGTTGAATTCATAACCGCCTTCCGGAAACAGAATATACTTCCGCCCCTCCTTCACCTCATGGGCTACTTCGTTAATCACGGTTAACGCCTGCCTCACATCGTTCTTATCCATGCGTTTGGCCTGGCACAGGTCTACAAATTCACGTACCAGTATGGTGTGGGATTTATTTTCATCCATGACAAAGGTACATGGTTCCCGGTGAGAAATCATAATCCCCAAAACATCATATTTGCCCTGATGATTGGGATACATCACATAGCCTCCCTCCTTGGGAAGATTTTCCTCGCCGTATGCGCGTGTATGGATTCTTCCGGTGCGCTTGGCCAGCGTAATCACATGACGCACCAGGTTATATCGCTTCTGCTCCGAATATTTCTCGGGATGCTTCCCCTGATACCGCATCTTTGGAATCATATAGGGCGCCCGGAACAAATTCATAAATATCACATATAAAAATTTTATCATTAATATTCGTCTCTCTTTCGTCCACTATTGATATTATAGACAAAAATTCGAAAAAAGACAACAAAAATACACCGAAAAAGTCAGTGTATTTTATCGGAATAATAAGGAATCGTCAGGTATTGGCCGGAATGAATCTCATCCGGGCCCAGATGGTTTAACTCCTTTACCTCATCAATATAATCCTGAACTGTGGCGTAACCTGCGGTCAGGTATGTATCTGCGATGGACCAAAGCGTGTCCCCCTGCTCTATCTGAATGCTGGTATAATACTTTATTGAGCCGTGCTCTGCGGAGGCCTCACTTCTGACGGAAGCCATGCTGCTTCCCAGCAGTGTACCGCAAAAAACCACCAGCAATGTAAGAGCCGCCACAACTATTCTCTGTCGTGTCACCTGTTGTCTTCTTCTCATAAACGCTTCTCTTCTGTTCATGGAAATACCTCCTGAAATATATCTTACTGCAAACGAATGTTTGCAAACATTTGTTTTTCTATAGTATATATCACAAACAGACGTTTGTCAATAAAATTGCGAACAAATTTTCGGAATATGTGTTTGCTTTTTTGGAAGATATGTGTTATACTAAAAAAAATGTTAAACGGAGGATTTGTTATGGCGTACGGTAAGATTAGCGATAAACAGAGAGAGATATTGGAATATATCAAGAGTGAGATTCTGAATAAGGGATACCCGCCCGCAGTCCGTGACATCTGCGAAGCGGTTCATCTAAAGTCCACCTCCTCTGTCCATTCACATCTGGAGACATTGGAGAAGAACGGGTATATTCGCCGTGACCCCACCAAGCCCCGGGCCATTGAAATTATTGACGACAATTTTAACCTGGTACGCCGGGAGGTGGTGAATGTCCCGCTTCTGGGCCGTGTGGCAGCCGGGGAGCCTCTTCTGGCTGTGGAGAACGTTGAGACGTATTTCCCGGTTCCTTCTGAGTTTATGCCCAATCAGGATTGCTTTATGCTGGAGGTCAAGGGGGAAAGCATGGTGAACGCCGGTATTTTCGACGGAGACAATATTCTGGTGAAGCAACAATCCGATGCAAATGACGGTGATATGGTGGTTGCCCTGGTGGACGATTCTGCCACAGTGAAGACCTTCTATAGAGAGAACGGTTACTATCGGCTTCAGCCCGAGAATGACACCATGGACCCAATCATCGTGGACCATGTGGAGATACTTGGCATAGTGTTTGGTGTGTTCCGCTTCTTCCGATGAGATTTCGCTGCAGGATTTCCTGCATCAGAAAAGCAGCGTCCCTGGTCCAACAGACCAAGACGCTGCTTTCATAATAATTTTGTCGGGGCTTACAGTTCCTCTGGATTCATCACTTCTCCATCCCGCCAGATTCTCTCCAGGTCATAGAACAGCCGGTCCTCCTTGGAAAACACATGGACGATAATATCTCCATAATCCATCAGCACCCAGCTGGAGTGCTGATTGCCCTCAATCTGTTTCGCATGGTGCCCGGCTTTGGCCAGCTCTTCATCCACCGCGTCCACCATGGCCTGAATCTGATTGGAATTTGTTCCGTTGGCAATAATAAAATAATCTGCCAGTACGGAGATTTCACTGATGTTAATCACGCGGATATCCTCCGCTTTCTTTTCACTCAATGCATGACACGCCATTTTTGCCAGTTCTCTTGATTCTGCCATTCTGCTTCCTCCTGCTTTTACTATCAATTTATTATACAATATTGCTTCAGCCCTGTTGACAATCCGCGGTGCCTCATCGGGTTTCCCCGGAAGCACTCGCTTTGAAGTACTCATATGTCTTTGCTGTCAACGGATCAATCTCATTTGGGGATTCCTTCAGGTACGAAAGTGAGTCTTCAAGAATCACCAGCATGGTCCCATCCAGATTCTGAAAGGCCAGGTCTCTCACTTTTGCCAGATTGGGGGCCTTATCCCTGTTGGGCTCCATGTAATCTGCCACGTAAATGATTTTATCCAGAAGGTTCATGCGGGGCACGCCGGTGGTATGCACCTTGATGGCATGGAGAATCTCAGGGTCATCCACGCCATATTTTTCTTTTGCAAAGTAAGCCCCCAGCTTGGCATGAAGTAAAAAAGGACTTTTCTGCTCTGTCTTTGATACCTCAATATTATATTTAATGCAAAGCTGTAGTTTTTTATCGTTGGGCATGCATTTGGCACAGTCATGAAGAAGTCCTGCCAGGAGGGCCTTCTCCATATTGCCGCCATGGGCCATGGACAGAGATGCCGCCGTATACATCACCCCAAGGGTGTGGCGGAAACGCTCTTTGTCCAGCTCTTTTTTCAGGGCTGTCTCTATTTCCAATCGATTCATGGTATTCGCTCCTGCTTATAATTTCCTGTTTCCAGGATGGTTCCTGTTGTGTTTAAAAGGACGACGGTTTACGGTACAGCCCGTGTTCTATAATATACTCTCTCACCGGCTCCGGCACCATGTAACGTATGGTCTGTCCACACTCCACCAGACTGCGTATTCTGCGGGAAGATACCGTGAAATTGGGGGTACTTAAGGAGTAGATACCCTCCGTCTCAAACTTCTCCCTCAAATGCGCAATCTGCCGCTTAAAGACATCCCCCTCCACATTGTCCCGAATGGCCGCCAGCACATTGGCCGCCATGAGAATCCGCCGGGGATTTCTCCAGTTTTCAAAATCCTTCAGGGAGTCTCCGCCCATGATAAAATAAAGCTCACAGCCGGGATACAGCTCCTTTAGCTTTTCCAGTGTCCGGTAGGTATAGTTGGTTTCCTCCGCGTGAATCTCCAGGGTAGACATGGAAAATACGGGATTATCGGAAATGGCCCGTCTTGTCATTTCGCACCGGTGAACCGGGTCGGTAATATGCTTTTTGTCCTTGTGGGGAGAGATACCGGTAAGCATGAAAATTACCTGGTCCAAACCGTATTGGGCCGCCGCATTTTCCGCAATCAGAAGATGCCCGTAGTGAATGGGATCAAAGGCTCCGCCCATAATGCCAATTTTCTTTTTTTGATTTTCCATGTGCTACACCTCCGTCAGCCTGGAAGCTGGATTTTGGGATCCTTTTTGTTGGGCCGGTACAGAACGATTTTCTTGCCGATTACATGAACTACTTCCGCCCTGGTGCGCTCTGCCATGGTCTGCGCAATCTCTCCCGGGTCGTCAAAGCAATTCTTAAGAACCGACAGCTTAATAAGCTCCCGCTTCTCCAAGGCCTCGTCCACAGCAGCCACCAGCTCCGGTGTCAGGCTGGCTTTACCCACCTGAAAAATAGGTGTGATGGTACTTGCCTGGCTCTTTAAATATGCTCGTTGTTTACTTGTCATAAAATACTCTCCTATTCAAAATAGTCAAATTCCAGGCCGTACATGCGGACGGTATCGCCCTCCTCAATACCGGCTTCCTTTAATTCCTCAAGGATTCCCTGCTCCCGCAAGAATTTCTGGAAAAATAAAAATCCCTTTTCCGATTCGATGTTGGTGTAGCCCAGCATTTTTTCAATTTTAGGACCTTCCACCACGAAAACATCATCTTCCTGATTGTACTCCACCGTATACGGCTCATTCTGGAATACCGAAAGTTCCGGAAAATATTCCTGCTCAAAGACGATGGGTGCATCATCCACGGTGGAAAGAAGCCCGTGTACGTGATACAAAAGCTCTTTTAAGTTCTTGCCGCTGACTGCGGAAATGGGATACACCTGTATTCCCTGAGGCTCGAACTCCTCCTTCAGCTTCTGAATGGGGCTTTCCGTCTCGTCATAGATGGCGTCAATCTTATTGGCTGCAATCACCTGAGGCTTCTTCACCAGTTCCGGGTTATAGGCCTCTAGCTCCTGATTGATGGCATAAATATCTGCAATGGGGTCCCGCCCCTCTGTGGAGGCCGCATCCACCATATGGATGATTACCTTAGTCCGTTCAATATGCTTAAGGAAGGCATGTCCCAGACCAACTCCCTGGGATGCACCTTCAATGAGGCCGGGAATATCCGCAATTACAAATCCCTTGCCCTCTCCCAAATCCACCACCCCAAGATTGGGATTTAAGGTGGTAAAGTGATAATTGGCAATTTTAGGCTGTGCGTTGGTGACCCTGGACAGTAAAGTGGATTTGCCCACGTTGGGAAAGCCCACAAGGCCCACATCCGCAATAACCTTAAGCTCCAGACGAACCTCCAGTTCAATTCCCGGCTGACCCGGCTGGGCATATTTGGGGGCCTGCATGGTGGAGGTGGCAAAATGCTGATTGCCCAGGCCTCCCCGGCCACCTTTTAAGATAGTCTGCCGG